>CAILAQ010000552.1 GCA_903832165.1 uncultured Bacteroidota bacterium
CATACATCAGAGAACCGGATACATAAACAATAGCCGGAGGTCTGCCTATGGAACTGAAATAATTCAGGAGCCTTTCATTTGCCAGTTCTCCGCGATGCGCCGCAAGTTTACGCCGCCATGGCCCTGATCCTGCAATCCGTGCCAGATGAAAAACCACATCGGCCGGATACCTTTCAAACCAGCTGAGATCAAAATTTTCGAGTTTCCCGGTGATCAGGGTAAATCTTTCGAGCCTGCGGTATGGAATGTTCTTATGAACCAACAGGTGGAGCGAATTAAGGGGATCGGCGGAAAGGTGATTAACCAGTGAGGTTCCAATAAAACCAGTACCTCCCAGGATCCAGATATTGCGCTTCAGATCATGCACTTTCACTGTGTCTGTATAGCGAATCGCTTTCGGTCAGGATATTAAAGAGCCTTTTTTCAAGAATACGGGATATCTTCCGATAGCTGTCGAGCACCCTGAACTGCTGGCTGTTTGGATGATGTTTGGACACACTCTTGCTTGTCTCCAGATCAGCATCAAATCTCTCAGGCTTCATATTACGATATTTTCTCGCCAGAAAACGACGGGTAATGTTCATGCAATAATCATCCAGCTTGTTTCCCAAACGGCCTGAAAATAACATTTCGAATAGTTCAGCCAGGAATCTGTCAGGGTTATTCTTTACAGTAACCACCTCCGGTAAATTGGGGTAATAGCTCCTGAACCAGGCGTTTTCATTTAAAAATCTCCGATATAATTCACGGTTATACATTGGAAGAATCAATCCGATTTCCGTGGCTGTAAAAATATTTTGGTCAGGAATTGTCAGGTGGTCCTCATCGACAAAGTAGTTCAAACAAAAATTCCGATGAGAGTTGAGCAAAAATATCCGTTTGTAAATCGTGAGCATAACTCTTGCTATCCATAAGCGCCCGGGAGCAGTGAGTATAAAAAAATCGATATCGTCATCCGCATCCATAACCCCCTTGGAGAGAGAACCGGAAATCATGACTGCCCTTATAAATGGAAATCTTGCAATCAGAGTGGAATAATGCCATGCTGACTGCATTCTTTTGCGGGCAAGATTATTTGCAGCTATCCTCCGGTCGACCACGGTTCCATCGTTGCCTAAGAAAAAAAATCCTCTGCTTGTATGCACCAGGTCCATGGAAATCAATTCCATCAACGCAGATTCAATAAATTCCTCATTACAGCTCGGAATGCGGTTGAATTCGCGTATCTCGGCCAGAGTTAAGGGATGACCGAATACATCGAAATAGGCAAGCGTTCCCAAAATGGATTTCAGGAGGCCCTCACTTTTACCGATGGCATGTTTATCGCTCATTATCAACATAACAAGCGAGAGCAAGCGAAGTTCAGAAAAAGAGAAAATTAAATCAGCCCGCTTCTTCTGAGGAGTGCTTCCGGATCAGGTTCCTGGCCGCGGAATTTCACATAAAGCTCCATAGGATGTTCGCTTCCGCCTTTCTCAAGAATGTTCTTACGGAACGATGCGGCCACCTCGCGATTGAAAATTCCCTTTTCCGAGAAAAGCGCGAAGGCATCTGCATCCAGCACCTCGGCCCATTTGTATCCATAATATCCTGCTGCATACCCGCCGGCAAAAATATGGCTGAATCCGGTACTGGTTGAGCTGCCGGGTATTTTTCTGAATAACCCGGTATCATCCATTGCATTCTTTTCAAATGCGATGGGGTCCCCGTCAAAGGGCC
>CAILAQ010000553.1 GCA_903832165.1 uncultured Bacteroidota bacterium
ATAACAGCAATGATCAGCGCGATCATGCTGGTGAGGCGACCAACACTTACGAGTCGTTTCTCGCTCAGTGGTTCTTTATACCAGGTTCGATAGATATCCATAGTGAAAATGGTAGCCGTGGAGTTCAGCATGGAGGCTAGTGAGGAAACAATAGCTGCAACCAGCGCTGCAAAAGCAAGTCCTTTAACTCCTACGGGAACAATATTGTGCAGCAACCATGGATAGGCCTGATCTGATTTTACAATCCCGGCAACGCCTTCCAATCCATATGCAGACGGATTTTTAGAGATGAGGTAAGCTGCAATGCCAGGAATTACTACGATCAAAGGTATCAGAAGCTTCAGGAATCCGGCGAATAAAAGACCGTATTGCGCTTCCTGAATTGATTTTGCCGCGAGTCCCCTTTGAATGATGTATTGATTGAAGCCCCAATAGGCGATATTGGCAACCCACATTCCACCGATGATCACACTTAACCCCGGCAGTATTGTCCAGGCATCCATGGTTCCTCCTTTTCCATCCGGAATCATGAGGTCCCCTTTCTGGATAATCATATGAAATTTCTCCGGGACCTGGCTGGTAAGGTTGTGAAATCCGGCGATAGCGCCGTTACCGGCACCGATGGCCTTAAGCGCCAGATAGCTGGTAATCAGTCCGCCGCCAATCAGGAAGATGACCTGTACAACATCGGTGAGTGCAACAGCTTTCAGTCCGCCATAAACAGAATAAACGGCAGCGAATAGCGCCAGGCCGATTATTCCCCAGAAAACAGGTATGCCGAAAATTGTACTCAGGGCGAGGGCGCCGAGCCACATCACACTGGTGAGGTTAACGAAAACATAAACCAGAAGCCAGAAAGTTGCGAGGGTTGTCCGTACCCTGTTATCGAACCTCATCTGGAGGAATTGAGGCATCGTATAAATCTCCTTCTTAAGAAATACCGGAAGGATGAAAATTGCAACGACAATCAGTCCCAGCGCTGCAATCCACTCGTACGAAGCAATGGCAAGTCCGATAGCATAGCTGCTGCCGGACATGCCAATATATTGTTCAGCAGATATATTTGCTGCAATCAGAGAAGATCCGATAGCCCACCAGGGAAGCGACTTATCGGCCAGAAAATAGTCTTTAGCTGTCTTTTCCTTACCCGACTTGGTTCGCGAGACAAACAGTCCAATGAATATTATAATTCCGCAATACCCGAAAAATATCAGGTAATCGATTAATCCGAAGCCACTATTCATTAAACTTGATTATTTGGAGAAGGATTGCTTGATATCGTCCGCTGTAACCCCGAATAGCCCGACAATAATTTTGTTCAGTTCGGTTTCTTCGCCGGTGACATGAATGGTCATGTTCACATGCTTCAGGCTTTCCCCAGGCTTAAGGGCCGCTCCGGGAGAGGAATCCTCAAGTTCGTAGAATGGTCCCATCTGGCTGCCATCTTCCAGCGGACCATCATTATAGGAATTCAATACATCTCCGTTAAATGGTTTTTTCTGGATTTCCCACATCGAGTTCACATAACCTTCAAATTTCTCAGGCTTGTTATAAAAAACCAGGGTGAGTACTTTTTTGCCGAAATCATAACTGCCAATGAAATTCTTTGCGCGGAGCGGGGAGAGACCTATTTTTCCGCGCTGAAGGCCATCGGCTTTAAAAAGGATCAGGTTTTTCAATACTTTCAGACGATCGGCCGGAACTTTGCCAAAATAATTGTCGTTTACAACCGGGCCCAGCATGTCCTCCGGGCCTGCGATAAACGGTGCCATAACGATATTGGTGGGAGAAGAAATCAGCTGGCCCAGCATCCACATTGACAATAATCCACTTTCGCGGGTCCATGCCAGTGTGCCGGTGTTTGTCAGATTATTGTCTGATTCATAGGCCACTTGTTGAACTGTTGCCGGCAGTTTGATCCCGGTGCGCTCTTCGATCTGGCTTTTAGTCAGCAGGCTGACTGTCCGCTGTATTTTCAGGTTGAACTTTACATTGCTGTAGTTCAGCAGTTGAATGTCCTTACTGAAAACAGCCGTTGTCTCGTTTGAACTTATAAGGCTGAATTCATCGGTGTCGATAGGTGCCGGTACTTGCCAGTTTTCAAATTTAAAAGGTACTCCGGGAGCAAAGAAAATACTGAATTGTCCGCCTTCCGGTCCGAACCATAAACGTTCCTCCCCGCCAAAATTATTGAAGTGGGCAGCTTTTTGGGCAGATTCAATCAATTTGTAATTGATCCAGCCATAACTCATTCCGTTCATTCCGGCAGAAGCTGAGGTCATAACCCTTCCCTGGTAACCCGGGATCAGGGCCAGCATTGCCTCACCGTTTTTCAACACAACGGTTTTTTGATGTTCATTTAGAAAATTCAGATCGTAGCCGAAAGTACCCGGCTGGTAAACTGCTGATTCGGGTTTGTGCTCCATTGGTTTATTATGTGATTGAATTTTAACTCCAAAGACGAGTAGTGCGATAAAGAATATCAGGACTACGATTGCGGTTAGAACTGAGTTGATGGTTTTCATAGGGGTATGGGGTTTAGTGTACGAGGTATGGGGTGTCGGGTTTCGGGTGGAGGGAGAGGAAGTTAGCCTCGGAGCGCCCCCTCTCCCGTGAGTGGAGCGCTAGCGCAGCGAGCGCGGGAGAGGGGGAAGGGGGTGAGGTGGATCATAGGTATCGGGAATAGAACGGATTAGGTTGTCAGCCAGCAAATTATCAAATTATCAAATTATCAAATTAGCACATTAGCACATTATCTTCTGAGCACCGTTGCCGATTTCGGCTACATAGAATTCAGCTTTCAGGTTGGTTATTGAAAGATAACTTTCGCCTACCTCCCTGATCATTCTGTCAATGGATTCCTCTTTCACCAGGCTAACGGTACATCCGCCAAAACCGGCTCCGGTCATGCGCGAACCAATAACTCCCGGGATTTTACGTGATTCAGCCACCAGTGTATCGAGTTCGATACCAGTGACTTCATAATCATCTCTCAGCGAATCGTGCGAGTCATTCATCAATTGACCAAACCTCAGCAGATCGCCTGTTTTCAGAACGGCAACCGCTTCAAAAGTCCGGTCGTTTTCTGAGATCACGTGCCGGGCGCGTCGTTTAATCACCTCATCCGTTATGTGATGCTGAAGTGAGTTAAAGTCATTCATATTCAACTGGGCAAGCAGAGTTATTTTTTTACCGTCGCTGAGCATTTTTACCGCTGTCTGGCATTCAGCAACCCGCTCATTATATTTTGAATCTGCCAGACCGCGAGGCTTATTGGTGTTGGCGATGACCAGTTTGTATCCTTCAAGTTTTATTGGTACCAGCTCATAATCCAGCGTGTCACAATTCAGGTAGATTGCGTGATCTTTTTTGCCCATACCTACAGCAAACTGGTCCATTATACCACAGTTGACCCCAACAAAGTGGTTTTCTGCAGCACGGCCGATTTTAACCAGATCGATTCTCGAAATTCCCAGTCCAAGTAATTCATTCAAGGCGACGGCGGTCACCAATTCGATTGATGCTGAAGAGGATAGTCCGCTTTTATTTGGAATATTGCCTGAGAAAAGCATTTCCAGACCGGGTATTTTAACACCTCTTTTGGTAAGTTCGCTAACCACGCCCAAAGGGTAATTCACCCATTCGTCACCAATTTTTTCATAGGAGGAGCCAATAGGAATTTCGGCCTGAAAGTCAAAGTTGGTGGTCGACATGCGGATTAGTGGCTCATCTATCTGTCGAACTGCCAGATAGGTTCCAAAACTTAAAGCACAGGGAAATACGTATCCTCCATTGTAATCTGTATGTTCGCCGATCAGATTTACCCGTCCGGGAGAAAAATAGAATTGTATCTGGGAGCCGGAAGCTGAATATCTTTCTTCAAGCTCTTTTTTCAAAATCTCTATGGTCATTTCAAGTTTGGATGTTGATCATTATGTTCTGGTAAAAATAGAATAAAATCGGACCGCCAAGTCATTAATTGTACAAAAAACACTATACTTGCTTTATACGATTTAATTAATTTAAGTGTATGAAAACCAGAGTTTTAATTTTGCAGATATCCATTATAGGACTTTCTCTGCTGATGATAACCGGATGTAAAAGCAAACAGCAAAAAACTACAGACCAAGCTATGAAAATCAAAAAGGAGATTGTGGGAATGTTGGATGGTAAAGAGGTTGTCCTCTATACGCTGACAAATGCAAACGGAATGTCCGCAAGCATAACGAATTACGGTGCAATTGTGACCGGGCTGACTGCTCCGGATAAAGCCGGCAAATATGAAAATATTGTTTTAGGATTTGATAAAGTGCCATCATACTGGACCGCTCCATACATTAATAATTGCTGTTATCTGGGTTCAATAGTCGGCCGTTATGGCAACCGGATTGCCAAGGGTAAATTTACAATGAGGGGCAATGACTATTCCCTCGCTATCAATAATGGACCCAATTCCCTGCATGGCGGACTTAAGGGGTTTGATAAAGTGGTCTGGGACAGCGAACCTTTCAGTAACGAAGAAGGCGATGGGGTTAAATTAAGTTACTTCAGCAAGAACATGGAAGAAGGATACCCGGGAAATTTCACCATCACGGTGTACTATACG
>CAILAQ010000554.1 GCA_903832165.1 uncultured Bacteroidota bacterium
GGAATTCACCGCACTGAATGGTATCAACCTAAACTTTAAGAAAGGGGAATTCTCCGGACTGGTTGGCCCGAGCGGATCTGGTAAAACCACTTTGCTGAATATTATCGGAACACTTGATTCTCCTACAGAAGGTGAAGCTATTGTTCTGGGTGATTCGGTCGGACAGCTATCGCAAAAGAAAGCTGCGCATCTGAGGAATCTTAAGATCGGCTTCATTTTCCAGACATTCAATCTGCTGCCTGTTTATTCAGCTTATGAGAATGTTGAATTCCCCTTGCTTCTGCAAAAGATGAATTCTGCAGCAAGGAATAAAGCCGTCATGGATGCTCTCGACTGGGTGGGATTGACCGATAAGGCCCGGTCGAAACCAGCACAGCTGTCGGGTGGCGAATGCCAGCGCGTAGCTATTGCACGCGCAATCGTTAAGAGGCCCGAAATTGTATTGGCCGATGAACCCACGGCTAACCTGGATGCGGAGAATTCACACCACATTCTCAAAACCATGGTGAAACTCAATCAGGAACTTGGCACCACATTCCTTTTTGCCACTCACGATGAGAAGGTCATCGGCTATCTACGCCGGATCATCCGGCTTTACGACGGTAAAGTTGCATCAGATGAAACGGTTAAACAATAGGGAGACCCGACCATGTTAATCTTAAAACTTGCATTACGCAACCTGCTCGGAGCCGGTCTCCGTACCTGGCTCAATGTTTTTGTCCTGTCGCTTTCCTACGTAGTGATCATCTATATCAACGGTATGCTCGAAGGGTGGAACCGGCAAGCAAAATCCGACATGATTCACTGGCAGACCGGTGAAGGACAGCTGTGGCAGAAAAATTACGATCCGCTTGATCCATTTACTTTGCAGGAGAGCCTTGCCCCGATTCCGGACGAACTTGCGCCGGCTGTAAAATCAGGTGATCTTGCTCCGGTACTGATTGCGATGGCCTCATTTTATCCTGAAGGCCGGATTCAGAGTATCCTGTTAAAGGGGATTTCCGGAAACCAAAAGGTTGTTGATATTCCAACTGCTTCATTTTCGGAAAATGGCAGTGACATTCCTGCAGTCATAGGAAACAGGATGGCAGAATCCAACAAAATCAAGCTAGGCGATCTGATCACCGTTCGCTGGAGAGACCATAACGGGACCTTTGATGCGGCCGATGTTCGTGTGATGGCGATTTTCAAAACCAATGTGCCGACCGTCGATGCCGGACAGATATGGATACCCTTGGGTAAAATGCAGGAAATGCTTGGTGTTCCCGGCAAAGCAACCATCCTTATCGCCAGGAAATCCAGTCTTCTAAACTATTCCGGAAATGACTGGATTTCGAAGAACTTTAAGTTCCTGACAGCGGAAATTGACCAGATAATAAAGACCAAGTCGTTCGGAAGTAGTATCTTATATGTTGTCTTGTTGTTGCTGGCCATGCTCGCAATCTTTGATACACAGGTTCTTGCTATTTTTCGTCGCCAGCGGGAGATCGGAACCCAGATAGCGTTGGGTATGACCCGGTGGCAGGTAGTCAGGCTTTTTACCACTGAAGGGGCAATGAATGCAGTTTTGGCGGCTCTGATGGCAGCCGCCTACGGAATTCCTTTCCTGGCTTCGCAAGCTGCCAATGGAATTCCAATGCCAAAATCCACCGATACGATGGGATTTGCGGTTGCTGAAAAGATCTTTCCTGTTTATTCTCTCGGACTAATAGGAATAACTATTCTCCTCGTACTGATTACTGCAACCGTGGTGAGTTATATACCCTCGCGCCGGATCGCAAAAATGAATCCAACTGAAGCAATAAAAGGAAAAATCCAATGATAAAATTCCTGTTTAAAGGACTGCTGCGCGACCGGCAGAGAAGCTTGCTCCCAGTTACGGTTGTGTTCCTAGGCGCCCTGCTCACAGTTTTCCTTCAAAGTTGGATGACTGGAATTCTGGGCGACATGATTGATTTTAATGCAAAATTCTCCACCGGCCATGTCAAGGTGATGTCGAAATCATACTGGGAACGGGTCGAACAGAGCCCCAACGACCTGGCACTTGTTAATGTCTCAAGGTTGGTTGATAGCCTGAAAAGGAAATACCCGGATATGGAATGGGTATCAAGAATCCGATTCGGTGGGCTTATTGATGCTCCCGACTCCTTAGGTAATACTCTTGCACAAGGACCTGCTGCAGGCTGGGGCATTGATCTGTTTTCTGAAAATTCAAAAGAGGCAGAACGCCTGAATATTCCGAAATCCATGGTCAGGGGCAGGCTTCCGCAAAAGCCCGGTGAAATTCTGCTCAGTGAGCAGTTTGCTGTCAATCTCAAAGTGGGCCCCGGCGACCCGGTCACTTTGGTTGGATCGACCATGCTTGGTGGTATGACTATTTATAATTTCAGGGTGGCGGGTACTGTCAGGTTCGGAAGTTCGGCCATCGACCGGGGTGCCTTTATCGCCGATATACTGGATGTTAGGATTGCGCTGGACATGGAGGATGCATCAGGAGAAATCCTGGGATATTTCAAAACCGGAATTTATAATAAGGAACTGGCGGCAGCCATGGTGGCCGGATTCAGGTCCGGTTCAAATCAGCATGATGATTTCAGCCCCATCATGGTCAGCCTTCGCGACCAGAACAATCTGAGCAGCATGGTGGATTATATGGACGTCATGATCGGCATCGGTATCTTTATTTTTGTTATGGCGATGTCGTTGGTGCTATGGAATGCAGGCTTGCTGGGCGGACTCCGCCGTTATGGCGAGGTTGGCGTTCGGCTGGCGATGGGCGAGTCGAAAGGGCATGTGTACCGTTCACTACTCTTGGAATCCTTGCTCATTGGAACTGTCGGGTCCATTGCCGGGACTGCTGTCGGAGTGATTCTGTCCTACTGGCTGCAGACGAATGGGATAGATGTGTCTTCCATGATGAAGAACTCTTCGATGATGCTACCGGCTGTCTTCAGAACTTCTGTTACCCCGGTGACTTTTTATGTGGGATTTGTGCCGGGCCTCTTTGCCACAGTCACGGGTACCGCTCTTGCCGGAATCGGAATTTACAAGCGGAAAACCGCACAATTATTTAAAGAATTACAATAATGCGAAAACTATTGATCGGGATGTTGATGGTGCCTGGCATCCTCCTGGCCCAGAATCCCAATGCCATCAAAATTATCGAGCAGATCGACCGGAATATGGCTTCCGAAAACAGAATCATGACAGCTGCCATGATCGTTCACGGGCAACGTGAAGATCGTACGATGGAGATGAAAACCTGGTCGGAGGGCGATAAAAAATCTTTTACTGAATACCTGTCGCCCGCCAGGGATAAGGGAACCAAGATGCTCAAACTGGACGATCAGCTGTGGATGTTTGCGCCATCAGCCGACCGTATCATCCAGATTTCAGGACATATGCTGCGCCAGTCGGTGATGGGTTCCGACCTTTCCTATGAGGATATGATGGATGACCGCAAACTGACTGATATTTATAATGCTGTAGTTATCGGTCCGGATATTCTTGACGGCCGTAACTGCTGGGTACTGGAATTACGGGCCAAAGCAGATGATGTCGCCTACTTTATGCTCAAGATGTGGATTGATCAGGAGCGGAATATCCCGCTTAAGGAAGAATGGTATGCAAAAGCAGGAAAGCTCCTCAAGCAGACTACTTTAAGTGAGGTTAAAAAGATTGATGGCCGATGGTTTCCAACCAAAATGGTTTATAAGGATATGCTTAGAACCGGAGGTGGCACGGAATTCATCATTAAAGATATCAAGTTCAATACTGCTATTCCTGAATCAATTTTCAGCAAGGCGGCGCTGCGCTGAGAAGAAAAATCGAAGAAGAAGATCGGGGAACGAAAGAAAGATCGATAGA
>CAILAQ010000555.1 GCA_903832165.1 uncultured Bacteroidota bacterium
ATAATGGAAAAGCCGAGATATCGCTGTTGACATTGCAGGGCCATAGCCTTCTTCTGAATACTATAGAGCCTTATGGTTTAATGAAGATATTGGTTGAAAATCGCTTGGTTGATAGGATTTCAGCCAAAGTTGAAGAAGCCTATGCCTATATTCATGTTGCTAAATCAGCAGATCTGAATCATGATGGGAGTGATGAAATCATATTTTCCATTTTATGCGGAAATGTCAGGCAGCCAAGCAGGGTTTTTGCTTTCGATTTAAAAAACGACAGCCTCTGGTCAAGTCTGAGGAAAGGCAGTCCGTTTGATGAGCTGACCGTTATGGATATTGACCATGATGGCCATTTTGAAATTACCGGCAGGAATAACGCACCAAACTCTTTTGAAGAGGTATCTATTGCATATCCTGATACCTGTGGCTGGTTCTTTGTATTTGATGAAAAGCTCAATTATAAAAGGCCTCCCGTTCGAATAGGACCGAAGTTCTCCCAGATTATACCGGTCTCGGTGCCGGCTGAAGGCGGCAGAAATTATTATGCCTATGTCAAAGGGTTCAGAGATAGCATTCCCTTCTTAGGCTGGTACAAGATAGCACCTGATTACTCTCTTGTCAGGGAGGAGTTTTCATACAGCCGGACCTTTAAGCATTCCCCGGACTTTTTGCAATCTGCCGGAAATAGCGGGATTGTTGTCTGTAATGCATTCGGCGAATCGGTATTTATTGATGAAGACGGCAATGGTAATGTCAAAAATGATCTTCCCAGAAGGTCAAATCCACTGGAAATTATTAATCCTTCCCTGGGCGAGAAGAACTTTGAATATTGCTTTCTGATCGACGGCAATTCAAGGAGTATTTCCTTCTTTAACTTGTCTGGGAGAAAACTTTGCTCCATAAATAAAGTTAGTTTTTTGAGTTCGCCACTAATTAATTGGGTTGGGAAAATAAACGGAAGATTTCAATTCTGTGTCTCGGGAGGAAGTACGGTGCAATGGTTTGATGTTCGTAAAAATCCTTGGCTGTTTATCCAATATGCGATGTGGCTGTTATTTATCCTGGGAAGTTTTGGACTGATCCATATAATTCGTCTGAGTCAGGTCAGAGAAATTTCCAGACGGGATCTGTTGCGTCGCGAAATATTGGAACTTCAGCTTAAATCAGTAAAAAATCAGCTGGATCCGCATTTTGCATTTAATGCGCTGAACGGTCTTTCCTATCTTGTTTCAAAAGGAGATACAGCAAAGGTGTCAGACTTTATTAACCAATTTTCTCAATTATTACGCTCCCAGCTTCAGTCTTCAGATAAAGCAGTTGTCAGGCTCAGGAATGAAATTGAGTTCCTGGAGAAATACATGGCGCTTCAAAAGATCCGGTTCGATGATAAGATCATCTTTAAAATGGATATTCATCCGGATATCGACACCAATATTCTCGTTCCTAAAACCATTATTCAGGCGCATGTTGAAAATGCCCTTAAGCACGGATTGCGGCCGAAGCTGTTAATAACCGGCAGCGAGGCCGGAACGGTTAAGGTGTCTGTTTCTCCATCCGGTGAGAATGTTATAATCCAAATTGAGGATAATGGTGTTGGCAGGGCTTCCGGTCATGGACAAAGTATGGAAAGCAACGGTAAGGGATTGCAGGTGTTGGATCAGATTTACTCTGCAGTAAAACATCTTTATAAGATCAGGATTCTACAGCATTTTGAAGACTTGTATGATTTAGATGGCAAACCATGCGGGACCCGGGTAAACATCAAAATTTCTTACCGGTAAAAGTGCATCTCATCTATATATTGCCAGGCGAGATCAGGCATAAAAAAGCGAACATCTTTACCTTCTTTGATCGATTGCCGGATAAATGTCGAGGAAATTTCAAGCATGGGTGCATTTAGCATATGAACAGACGGATGATCTAGAAGAATGTGACTGGTGACAGGTGACGGGTGACGAGGATAAACAAGAATATTATATTTTTCCAAAATCTGCTGTGCATCCTTCCATAGGTGGAATTTTGGCAATTGATCAGACCCAATGATGAGGGAAAATGATTTATCGGGATGTGATTTTTGCAAAAATGCCATTGTGTCGATGGTATATGACGGTTTGGGAAGCTTGAATTCTGCTGAATTCACCCTGAACCGCTGATATTCTCCGATGGCACGCATCAACAGCTCACGGCGATGGTAATCCGGCAACAGGTCGGCATCCGTTTTAAAGGGATTGAGCGGACTTATCACAAACCACACCTGATCGAGTCCTCCGAATTCAGCCATGTAATTGGCTATCATCAGATGCCCGTTGTGAACCGGATTAAATGATCCGAAGAACAGACCGATATTATTCCCTGTCATTTAAAAAATTTCTTACAACACTTTCTGCCTCTGTCAAAGCATCCTGAAGGCAATTATTTACAATCACAACATCGAATTCCGGTGCCCTCTCCATTTCAGTTTTTGCCTTGTCGAGTCTTAAACGGATTTTTTCAGGAGAATCGGTAGCGCGCTTTTCCAAACGCTCACTTAGTGCATCAACAGACGGGGGACTAACGAAAACCGAAAGAGCCCGGTAGTTAAATATTCTCTTGATATTCAATCCTCCAACAACATCAACATCAAATAATACGCTGTGCCCGTTAGCATGAATCCTGGTGATTTCTGATTTTAAAGTTCCATAGAAATGATCAGGATAAACTTCCTCCCACTCAAGGAAATCATCTGCTGCAACTCGCTGTCTGAATTCCTCTTTTGTCAGGAAATAGTAATCAACCCCGTCCTTTTCGCCGGTTCGCATCGTGCGGCTGCAGGCAGTTACCGAAAATTCCAAACCCAGCCCGGCATTCAGCAGATGACGGGCAATTGTTGTTTTGCCGGCTCCCGATGGAGCGCTTAAGATGATATATTTCAGGGTTTCTTTCATGCTGTTTTAAGGCGAAGGGCAGAGGGCAGAGGGCAGATGGCAAAAATTAGTAATAAGTTAATCTAAGAAATAAGGATTGCACTAACTAAACGAAATTAATAATATCAAAAACTTCATGGAGTGCACTTGTTCCCTGATATTTATTTCCTGTGACTAATTTCTGCCCTCTGCCCTCTGCCTTAAGATTAAAGTACATTAAAGCTCTGTTCTTTCAATTTTTCAAGTTCGTCCTTCATTTCAACAACAATTCGCTGGATTTCCGAATCATTGGCTTTAGATCCGATTGTGTTGATTTCCCGGCCGATTTCCTGAGAAATGAATCCCAGTTTGCGTCCGGGAGATTCTTCGGTAGTCAGGATCTCAAG
>CAILAQ010000556.1 GCA_903832165.1 uncultured Bacteroidota bacterium
ATCAGAAATTTGGTGAAATTCCATTTGATCCTGCTGCCAAATAAGGCGCCTAACTCCTTCTTGAGAAATTTGTAAATCGGATGTGCATCCTTACCGTTGACATCGATTTTAGAAAACATCTGAAAACTTACCCCGTAGTTTATCACACATCCCTCGGATATCGATTTTTCATCTCCGGGTTCCTGATTGGCAAATTGGTTACAAGGGAATCCTAATATTATCAGGCCTTTTTCCTGATATTTTTTATTCAGATTCTCTAATCCTTCAAATTGAGGGGTCAGACCGCATTTACTGGCTGTATTGACAACCAGAACGGTTTTCCCTTTAAAAGACTCCATACTGATTTCTTTCCCCTGGAGACTTTTGGCTGTAAATTGATAGAAATGATCTTTCACGCGATAAGTATTGATATATAATATAATATAAGGAACCTATAACGTGTGTGATCAAAGAAAGTTTAGTTTCAACTTGAATGATCCGCGACGATTAGCCAGTGTCCGTTGATCTTTCTCCATAAAAGCATAAAGTGCCCTGATAAGGTCTCCTTTCCCCGGACTAGCGTGTATTTTCCAACCTGTGACCAGGCATCGTCACTTATTTTATCCAGATGAATAAAATCGAATTTCAGCGTTCCCTGTTTTGCCTTATCCGGATAACTCGTCCTGTATCGTTTTAAAGTGGCATCCCAACCGTAGGTAATTCCAGTTTTGCCGATAAATTTAAGTGAATCAGAACGCCAGTAATTGTGCATGAACCCCTCGAGATCTCCGGCATTCCAAAAGTCCTGTGATTGCTTCATGGAATTCAGGATCTCCTCTTTGGCTGTCTGATCCGGATCCGTGGAGGAGGATTTCAGATAAAGACCGAACTCGGAAAGTGCCGGGCAAACGGGTGATTTGGTAATTCTTAACCTGACTTTACTGGTTGTTATGGGCTTGGTTTCAATGATCCGGCACGATCCAACCGATGCACCTTCAGAAATCACCTTCCAGGAATTTCCTATCCAAGCAGCGATTTCCCATCCTTCAATCCGCTGTCCCAGAGGTAGATATTCTCGAAATCGGACAATGTCAAAAGTCACAGGTTCAGGGAATTCGAAAACAATGCCGCAGTTGGTTACAATGTCGTCGGTAGCCCAGTACGTTTCAGTATCATTATCGATAAGATGTACGGTGCTGAAATTGGAATTGTTATCCCGGGTATTTCCGGCGGTGATTCTTGCCTTTACAGCCAGATTGTTGGTGAAAGTTCCGTTCAGAATGTTCCCGAAACCCTGTAATGCCTTCACATCGTCATCACATAACAATCCTCTGGTATCGGGTGCCAGTCCGATGTCCATTCCGGTTCCCCTGCCAACCGACTTGAGGTAGACTTTCCAGAGGGTTTCAGGTGTTTTTGGTTGCTCTTTCGGATGATAAAACCAGCCTCCCCGAAGTGGAAAATCGGCTTCGGCCGGGATCCAGTATTTGCCATCCCGATGGCCGCCCAATCCTTCCTCATATTTTGTATTTCCCGGTGTAGCCGGCAGATTTTCGTTGTCGCGGTTCTTCGGGGTAAAGGTTGCCCAGCAGGTGTCATTGGCCCAGCCCGATTCATTGCCTACCCAGCGGGCATCCGGACCAATATCGCTGAATATCGCCGCATTGGGCTGCAGTAATCTGACCAAAGCAAAGATCTTATCGAAGGGATAATAGGAGTTTTTATCGATTATCCGCTTCTCTTTTGCACCCCCGTAATACCCGTCGCCTCCGTTTGCTCCATCAAGCCACACTTCGTAAATCGGACCATAATTGGTGAGTAGTTCCCGCAGCTGATTCATATAATAGGTGATATATTCCGGTCGGGCATAATCCTTATTATTACGGTCCCAGGGCGATAGGTAGACTCCGAATTTGAGTCCGTATTTTTTGCAGGCCTCAGCATATTCCTTTACCATATCGCCTTTGCCATCTTTCCACGGTGAGTTTTTCACGGAGTAGGAATCATTATATTTCGATGGCCATAAGTTGAACCCGCAATGGTGCTTCGTAACCAGTATCAAGCCTTTAAGGCCACCGGCTTTAGCGGCTGAAGCAATCTGTTCGGCATTGAATTCTGTTGGGTTGAAATGTGCGGCTGGTTCATCACCATAGCCCCATTCGAGGTTAGCATAAGTGGTTGTAGAGAAGTGAACCAATCCGAAGAGTTCGGTCTGGTGCCATTGTATCTGAGCTTTACTCGGTATTGGGCCGTAGGGCTTTGGGGCATCCTGTGCAAAAGAATTATTCCCGGCTGATGCGATCAAGAGGGTTGCGATTATTATTTTTTGTATAGCTGTCAGCTCTATAAAGCTGTCAGCTATTTTCATAAGTTTATAATTCATAGAAGATCAATATAATATGGAAATTTCTATTTTCAAGAAGGTTGTTAATACCAAGATTGTTAATGACTTACATGTTGAGCTGACTTCTTCTATATGGAAACCTGACAGCTAATTATATTGGTTTTGAATTGGCAGGTTGTCAATGGATTATGAGTTAATAGTTGATGCCTCTTTGTTCGGTTGTTTTGCAAGTTGCATAATTTTAATTGGTTAGACAAAGATTTAATACACCTGTCAGCTTTATAGAGCTGACAGCTTTAGCTCTACAACCTTTCCGGGCTTGGTGTCGAGCCTTTTCATCCTACCCTGATATTTCAAAGTGCACGGCCCGCCATTTCTTGATTGAACAGTCACTTTGCTCAGCTTGCTGGCTTTCCATTCCATGCCGATAACGTACCCCCCGCGGGCAACGAGTCCACTAACTCTCCCGTTTGGCCAGGCGGCGGGTAGTGCCGGCAATAACTCAATCTCCCCCGTGTGGCTCTGAAGTAACATCTCCGCAATGCCTGCCGTAGCACCGAAATTCCCGTCGATCTGAAATGGCGGATGCAGATCGAAAAAATTTGGACTGGTGCACTTCGTCAGCAATACTTCAATAGCCTTTTTTGCATTGGCCCCATCGCCCAAACGGGCCCAGAGATTCACCAGCCAGGCAGCACTCCACCCCGTATGTCCTCCTCCGTTTGCCAGCCGAAACTCAAGCGATTTCCTTGCTGCCAGCTGCATCGCCGGAGTTCCTGAAGTGATCTGCCTCCCCGGATGGAGCGCAAAAAGATGCGACATGTGCCTGTGACCAGGCTCCGGCTCGGCAAATTCTGCCGGCCACTCCATCAACCGGCCATCAGAACCGATTTTTGGCACAAGCAGGTTCTCACGTGCTTCAGATACCTTTTTTATAAAATCGTCAGCAATGCCCAAAACTTTTGCTGATTCCAACAGATTGGTGAATAAATCCCAAATTACTTCCTGGTCATGCGATGGCCCCATAGTAAGGTATCCCGTGCTGCCATCCGGCGCTTTAAACGCATTTTCCGGCGAACTCGCCGGTCCGGAAACCAACTTGCCCGAAACCGGATCCTTCACCAGCCAGTCAAGGTAAAATTCCGCCGATTCTTTCATTACCGGGTAAACCCTTTTCAGATAATCTATATCACCAGTAAAGGCATAATGCTCCCAAAGATGCTGAGCCATCCAGGCTCCTGCTCCCAGATGAAGTCCCCAACTCGGCGATTCGCCCGGCGCCGTGAATCCCCATACATTCGTTATCGGATGGATTGCCCAGCCCTTTGCCTGATAATGTATCTTTGCAGTCCTCCTCCCGGGTTCAACAATCGATTCAATCAGATCGGTAAGCGGCATCTGACATTCAGATAAATTGGTAACCTCAACGGGCCAGTAATTCATCTGAACATTGATGTCAGTGTGATAATCACAATTCCAGGGAGTTTGCAGTGCATTTGCCCATATCCCCTGAAGATTCGCAGGCAGCGATCCCGCCCGCGAGGATGAAATCAACAGGTATCGTCCGTATTGAAAATATATCCCAGCTAGTCCAATGTCTGTTTTGTCGGTCTTGAAACGAAGCAGCCGCCGGTCGGTCGGCACCGTATCAACATAACCCGCCGGGGTAATGTCGAAATTCACACGGCTCATCAGGGTTCGAAAATCATTTTTATGCCTGCTGAGCAGGTTTGGATAAGATAGTTTTGAAGCCTGATCAATATGGTCAGCACTTATCTTTATATAATCATTGCCCGTGTATGCTGGCGGTTTCAATAGATAATCGGTGGCAGCGGAAAAAATCAGTGTAATCGCATCAGCGTTTCTAACTTCTATGGCATTGCCTCTGAAATCCACCGTGCCGCCAGTATTCAAAGTCTTTAACCTCGATATCCACTTCATCCCCTTTCCATCTGTCCCGTTATTCATCTGACCGGTCATCACCAGCTGACCATCTTTTGCTATCGTTGAAAATCGTTCCGGCCGTGTGAGCGATCCGGTAAAACTGATGCTCCCCTTCTTATCCGCTGTTATCCGAACTACCAGAACCTGGTCAGGAAAGCTCGTGAAAACCTCTCGCAGATACCGCACGCCGTTTTGCAAATACCTGACCCTCACAACCGCATCCGTCATGTCGAGTTCCCTCCGGTAGTCTGTCCAAACTGATTTTGTGCCAAAGTCGAGCCACAAGTCGCCCAACGTCTGAAAACATCCGAATGGCACATTGGCTCCACTTCCGCTGCCTGATCCTGCGCCCTTGCATACCTGCGTTTTTTCTGCCAGTACATGCGCCTCCTTGTACTTGCCCGAAAATAAGAGCTTCCGGATCGAATCGAGATATTGAAAGGATATGGGGTTGTCATTATCGGCCGGTGAACCCGACCATAACGATTTTTCATTCAGCTGGATGCGCTCCCGGTTAACATCTCCGAATACCATGGCCCCGATACTGCTGTTCCCGATCGGTAAGGCTTTAAGCCATTCAGTATCATTGTTCCAGCCATTCTTGCCGTCGGGAACCGATGCATCGGCTGGCTGCATATACCAGAGCTTCAGGTTCTGATCTTTCCCGGACTGATCATTGCTGAATCCGAAAACGATGATTAACAGGCAGATAGATAGTAATTTGGATTTCATAAGTTTCTGAGATTTAACAGCCTGATATTACATAATTTGAGATAATGTTCAACCATTAGTATACAGCAATTATAATAACGTTTCCAAACTTAACCTCGTTGCCGATAATGGCACGGTAACGGTATATTCCCTGCGCCAGATTCGCCTTGTAAGGAATGGTCTTCGATTCACCAGCATTGATGTATCCTTCAAATACCCTGGAGATCAGCTCGCCGCTCGAGGTGTAAAGATCGAGCGTGGCCATGGAGCCGACATCTACAGCAATCCTGAAACTTATCGGACCCGGCGATGGATTCGGGAATACATTGAGCGTAAAGCCGGGGTTGAATTCAAGTGATCCTTTGGCCGGGTTCGGCGACAGACTGTAGTTGGAGTTTTCTTCACTGAAAAGCGCTTTAACCTCTTTGGTCCCGGCCTCAAGAATACCCGTGGTGGTTGTTTCAATCATTGATATGGTAATGTTGGCAACCAGATCCTTTCCGGTCACGATAACAGGAATATTTGAATTGTTGTTTCCATCCCGGAGCAGTTGCCCTTCAACAAAGAAGGTTGCTGTATTGGCTGCCTTAACCCTGGCTGCCAGTTCTGCACCTCCATGAATCGTGGCGGTCAGCGTAACCAGATCACTGTAATGAGAGAAGGTTTTCTTGTTGACATTCAAATCGGTGGCAAGACTTTTTACGAAGATGTCCGCCGTTGTCGATGCAGAGTCAGAAACAAAATAGTTAATTATGTCAGCACCTTCCAGAATAAATCCCCTGGCCGTTACTGTTTTCCCAAATCCGGCATCCGGAGTGTCAAATGTGGCAATTCCACCGATCAGACTTGCCGTTTCCCCAATGATCACACCGTCAAGTTTTCTGGAAACTATGGTGGCATCAGCTGTTCCGTCATAAACTTTGTTGTCAGCAGTAAAACTTCCAATAAGCGTTTTCTGTAAGATTATGCCCATCGTGTTCGTGATATAATTTATCTCATAGTTACTTCCGTTGTTTCTGTCGTCAACAGTGCCGGACGGAGTGAGGATAATGCCGGCACCATAGTTCTTGCTGGCGTAGGTCTGGGTGAAATTCCCGATATCACCGGCCATGAGCGCGGGCTCAACCAAAGGCGTATTCTCACATAGAACATTTCCATCATAAACCTTGGTCTCGCCAATTGCCGTAACCGTAATTTTTTTAGTAAAAATGCTCGCAGCTGTGGTCATGCCGGTCTTGAGTGTATATTTTTGTGCATCCCGTCCGGTGATCTTAATTCCTTCAACCACAATCGGTTTGCTATTGCCTACATCCCGGGTGTCGAAATTAGCCCTGGTATAGGTGATGCTGATCGAATCGCCCGGCTGGGCAGCATAGGACAGGGCTATCGTTGCTGTAGTCAGTCCGTCATAAACCTTGTCATTTCCTTTAATCATCAATATCAGATCGATAGGTTTGATCTTAACCTTCAGCAGAGCTACTTCGCTGGTGTCCGGAGGAGTGCACAAACCACCGACAATCATACGGTATCTGTATCCGCTCATCGAAGCGGCCGGTGATGTCAGAGTCAGCGAATCTGTTAATGAACCTGAATAGATGCCGTTGTCAGTGATGTGTTTAAACCCGGAACCTTCATCAACCTGCCACTGATAATTCAGTCCGTATCCGATGGCCTCAACCCCGAATCCGGCAGACTCAGGATAAGTAATAGTCTGATCTTTTGGATCAGTAGTAACCAGGGTTGATGAGCTTACCTGAACGGTGGTTGTTCTTTTTGCAACCTGGCAACCGCCCGATGCAGCTATGGTATAGGTAACCTCATAGATTCCCGGTGTACTGGTTTGAGGGCTTATCTTACCTGTCTGCGGATCGATATCCAATCCATCAGGGGATACGGTAAATGTTCCGCCGGCTGTTCCTGTCAGCATGACATCAGCAGGAGAAGAGGTGGGACAGAATGGCGATCCTCTGTAAGAAATACTCGCCTCAGGTTCTTTTGTAACCACAATAAACATGGAGTTTTTCGCTGTTCCGCAATCAGTAGGAATGGTATAGGTTATGCTGAAGATTCCTGGGCCTGACAGCGCCGGACTGAAGGTGGTTCCGGTTACCCCCGGACCGCTGAATGTTCCGCCTGCCGGAGCTGCTTTCAGCTCTACCGGTGCCGAACCACTGCACAAAAGGGCTACCGGACTGATGGCAATGATCGGGCTTGTTGTTACTGCTATTACTACACCGATGGGTTTTGCACACTGATTTGCATCGGGCTCAAAGCTGAAGGTGAAACTTCCGGCATAAGCAGTGTTCACTATGGCTGGATACCAGCTGCCCGTGATGCCATTTAGCGAGTGGGTAGGTAATGTCAGTGGCGCTGAATTCTGACATAGCGGTTGGATCGGGTCAAAAGTCGGAGCAACCGCTTCTGTGACAGAGATGTCAATTGTTGTTTGCTGGCTTCCCTGACCAGGATCCGGAGTGAAGGTGTATTTGAAGCTTCCTGCAGCATTGGTGCTGACCGTAGCCGGCGACCAGGTTCCGGCTATGCCGTTATTAGAAACTACCGGAAGCGATGCAGGTGCCGAGCCCATGCAGAATGGCCCGAACTGGTCAAATAACGGTGTGCCGAGCTGATTGATCGTAATGTCCATCCTTCCGTTGGTGGCACACTGACCGGCATCCGGAGTAAAGTAATACGTTGTCTTTCCAAGGATATCGGTTTTTACGGTGGATGGAGCCCAGATGCCTGTGAAACCGTTCAGTGAGGTGGTCGGTAACATCTGCGGAACAGAGTTCAGCCAGAACGGACCCATCTGGGTAAATGTTGG
>CAILAQ010000557.1 GCA_903832165.1 uncultured Bacteroidota bacterium
ATCGATCAGATACTCATAATAAGGTGATCGCCTGTAAGCGGACTCAACGGATCTGAAATGATTTTTTTGCCAGTTCTCACGATAATCTATTCGGACCTCCCTGATTGGCTGTTTGGGCGAATTACCCTTTAGCACCGGTATGCTTAAAACTATGGGCCCATTGGCTGACAAAATTCTGAAACGGTTTCGCCATGATTGCTTTTCGTAATTTTCAAATGATTCTATATAGGCGCAGTCTGCTCCGGAAATTAGCTGGAAATACTCTACGGTTCCCAGGTAAGAAGTTGTTAGCCAGACTTCCTTCATCACTGATCTTACCGGATTCTTTTCATGAATCTGCCGATATGGAATTTCCTGATATAATCATATTTATTCTGGTGTGACCAGATTACCCTGGTCACAATACCAATCATATGGTCCTCCGGTATGAATCCGATTTTTCTGCTATCATCCGGATTATCCCTGTTGTCACTCATAACGAAATAGTAATTCTTTTCAAAGGTGTATGAGGTCGCTATTTTCCCATCAATGTGAACGCCGGAGAAATCTACAATTACATCATGTTTCTCATGAATCTCAATCAGATCGCGATAAAAATCAATCGTTTTTAAGTCGAGATTCACTGTCATCCCTTTGGCTGGTACTCTAAAGGTTCCAAACTGATCCCGATTCCACATAAAGTAATTGGATACCGGATAATAATCTATGGAAACATCACCTAAAAATAACTTGGTTTCCCTTACAGTTTTAACGCCTGTTTCTTTTTCCAGCTCTGAGTTTACCCCTGTCGGCAGATCAATATCGAATATCCCGATATCAGCTGCAATTCTTGGCTTTTCCAAATCATATTTGCGAAGAAATTCATTGCTGATAGCCCTGCCATCTGTTATCGTACGATATTCAGCCCTTGCTTTTTGAGGTACAGGAATTACTTTCTGATTGACTTTTACAATCTTGTCC
This sequence comes from uncultured Bacteroidota bacterium, assembly GCA_903832165.1. Classification (GTDB taxonomy): domain Bacteria; phylum Bacteroidota; class Bacteroidia; order Bacteroidales; family UBA12481; genus UBA12481. Next base: position 961 of record CAILAQ010000557.1, read on the forward strand.
TGGATAAGAACAGTATCAGAGGGCACTCCAATGATTCGGCTTACCATTATCCTTTTCCTGTCGATCGGCTTGTCGGAGCCGGCAGGAACATTGAATGCAACAACATCCTGAATTTGCAGTTTCTTAAAAGCTGGTAGCCTGAGGTAAGGAAGCCTTATCCCATCAGCATAAGGAGCATTAACACCAGGAAGTCCAACAATGGAAATCGGCAGCCGCAATCCTGCGCGGAATTTATTGATCAAAATACGGTCACCCGGAAAAATCGTGGATGCCATGTGAAAATTGTCGGTTTTTACAGTCTGGTAAAGAAAAACTCTTGCCAGCATCAGAACCACAAGGGTCAACAACGACACCTTAAGAATAGAACGAAAATTCTTCATTAATTTTTCAGTTGTACACCGTTACCTGATTTTCATAAAAATCCGGTTCCACCTTATGTTTGCCGGAAATTTTTTATCCTTATTAAAAGACAGGTATACGAATTTTGGTTTGCCAACGATGTGATCTTCAGGAACAAATCCCCAGAATCTTGAGTCAGCCGAGTTGTGGCGGTTATCACCCATCATCCAGTAATAATTCAATTTGAAAGTGTAAGATGTTGCCACTTTGCCATTGATAATGATTTCGTTGCCGTTTACCTTCAGATCGTTTCCTTCATAGGTGTGGATAATACGCTCATAAAGCGGAAGATTCTGGACAGTCAGCTGCACGGTTTTATCCATTTTTGGTATCCAGATCGGACCATAATTGTCACGGTTCCACTTGAATTCCTGATTGAATGGGAATGTCATACTATCCCATTCACCTGCTGTTTGTTCCATCCGCTCAATGAATTTGACATTGGAGAGTTGTCGGATTTCTCTTGCTTTACTTGCAGATAAAGGCAAAATATATTCTCCGTTGGAGAATCTGATGTCAACTTTTGAAATGTCAAGTACTTCCAGTTTTTTCTGATTGATTGGAGTCCCGTCAGTAATAATATGGTATTCAAATTGCATATTTTCTAAGGAATCCTGAGCTTTTCCGTTCACATAAACCCAATTATGCCTGACCTCAACAGTGTCGCCGGGAATACCAATACAACGCTTGATAAAATTTTCTCTCCGGTCTACAGGCCTTGCCACTATCCGTCCAAAATCAGCAGGATTGTTAACTACTGTCTGTTTTCCAAATCGACGAACCAGACTGAAATAACTTTCGCTGCTCTGAATTTTCGTGCAAACAGTATCACCTTCCGGGTAATTGAAAACAATCGGATCGTTGTTCTTAATTTTAGTAAAACCTGCCATGCGCCGGTAAGGATTCTGAATCCAGGTGAGAAAAGAATTCTTATCCCGGGTTAATGGTAAGGTATGCTGAACCAATGGAAAGGATAGGGGAGTGGTCGGAACACGCGGACCGTAACTAACCTTACTCACAAATAGATAATCCCCGATAAGCAGGGACTTTTCCATGGATGCAGTTGGAATATTAAAGTTTTGGAATAGAAATAAATTGATGAAGGATACGGCAACCAAAGCAAAAATTAATGCATCAACCCACTCAACAAGCGATGAATTTTTCTGATCCCTCTTTTTCCAGAAAGTCCAGTTAACTCTTTTCGTCAGATACATATCGAAAATTACAGGCAATCCGAGTAACCATAATAAACCACCGAGCCAAATAACCCATAAAAGGTATACGAAGGAGGCAATTCCAAACTTGATGTACTGTTTGCGAGGGATGCTTTTAAAATCTGTTTTCATAATCTGTTAAATATTCTGTTCCAATAAATCCTTAGTGGTTTGTCCGGACTCTTGCTTGCTGAGAACCAAATGAGTACAGGTTTTCCGATAATATGATCCTCTGGCAGGAAACCCCAGTGACGAGAATCTCTGGAATGATGGCGATTGTCGCCCGTAACGAAAAAGTAATCCTGCTTAAACGTATAG
>CAILAQ010000558.1 GCA_903832165.1 uncultured Bacteroidota bacterium
AAATTCTAATCTCATGAGCACTTTAGGAAATCTGGCAAGAATAAATGTTCTGCTGATCAAGCATGTGGTTAAAAGAACATCACGCTTTTTTTTCTGGAACCTCCGGCTGGCCCAATCTTCACTGGGATCCGGAATCAAGATACATTTCCCGGTCATCGTTGAAGGTAACGGCCGGCTAACCATAGGCCAGGGAGCAGAATTGATGAAGCGGGTAACGCTTGGCCTTTCGGCCGGCAGCAGCATGGTTATCGGGAAAGGGTCGAAGATTCATGCTGAAGCGAATATCCATGCCGGAACAAACACAACCATTCAGATTGGGGAAAAATGTTCAGTGCTCACGCATGCAGTGGTTCGAAACGGCAAAGGTGTAGAGATGGGCAATGGAAGTTCCGTATCCAGCTATTGCAATATTTTCCCGCGCGAACCCGGCTACGACGGCAAATTTATTATGGGTGAAGGTTCAAATGTTGGTGACCACACGATTATTGACACCAGCGATGACGTCATTATAGGTAACCAGGTGGCGCTTGGACCTTTTGATATTATATACACCCATGACCATAATTACAAGGCTGACACACTGGCTGCATGGAAAGGCGGCGTACACACCGGAAAAGTAATCATTGAAGATGGCGCGTGGGTTGGAGCCAGGGTAGTATTATTGCCAGGGGTAACGATCGGTCGCCGTGCCATTGTTGCTGCCGGATCCGTGGTAACCAAAAGCGTGAAGCCGGGAGATATTGTAGGAGGAATTCCGGCAAAATCCCTGATAAAAGTACAGGAAGATGGGAAATAGAGACACGCTGGTTTCGGTTATTATTCCTGCTTACAATGCCGGTAAATATATCGCTGAGACATTGGATTCGGTGACGAAACAGTCGTGGTCGCGGATTGAAACCTTTGTGGTGGATGACGGTTCGTCAGACAATACGGTAGCGATTGCCCGAAGTTATGAATCGGACCGGCTGAAAGTTATTGAACAAAAAAACAGTGGTGCGTGCGTAGCCCGTAACAGGGGTCTGGCCATGAGCAAAGGAGAATATATCCAGTTTCTTGATGCTGATGATGTGTTAAGTCCGGATAAAATCGAAGAACAGGTAAAAGTTCTGCAGAATAACCCGGGATTTCTTGGGGTAAGCCCAACGGTTCATTTCATGGATGGGGAGGATTATCTGAGCATGAAACCCAGGGAAGAATCGGCATGGATTCATGACACTGAAGATCCTGTGGATTTCTTGGTCAGGTTATACGGCGGATATGGCAAACGCTGGATGGTACAGACCAGTGCATGGATGACGCCCGCGTCCATAACGAAAGAGATTGGCCCATGGAATGAATCCCTATTACTGGACCAGGACGGCGAATACTTCGCCAGGGCTGTTCTGGCCTCAAAAGGAATTCGAACAACCGGGGGCATCAATTATTACCGCAGATTTACCGTTGGAGGAAATATCTCGGCGAAGGCAAACAAAATTGAAAACCTGCGGAGTGCTCTTCTTGCACTCAACCTGAAAGCAAAATATCTGGGAGAAAGAATTCAATCCGAGAGGGTTCAGCAGGCGATGTCTACTCTTTATCAGGAAATAGCAATTAATGCTTATCCGCAGTTTCCTGAGCTGGTAGCAGAATGCGAAGGCTATGTTCTCAAAACCGGGAAAAATCCCGAGATACCGGTGCTCGGGGGAAGGCTGATCGAGATCACCAGGCTGCTCATGGGTTGGAAAACAGCAAAGCTTTTGAGGAAGAAAATTCATTCGCTCATGAAATAGCCGGATTGCAATGAAAAAGAAGATATGCATATTAACTCAAAGTCACTTATGCCGCAACCCCAGAGTTGTTAAAGAGGCTATTGCTTTGGATTCAGCCGGCTATGAGGTGGTTATTCTGACAACCTTCACCTACCCCGATTTGTTAACGGAAGATCTCAGACTGATTGAAAATACAGGCATTCAATTGAAAGCTGCTGTTAATATGATGCCTTCTGAGGCTGGCCGCCTTTACCGTTTCAAAGAGCGGCTCATCCGCAGACTGGCAGGCGAAGCCATAGCACGGCTCGGTCTGGAGAATGTTTTTGTGCTGGGATATGACTACAGGAAGAACCTTAAGGCAGCCATTCGGGAAAAGGCGGATTTATATACCTGTCATCAGGAAGTCAGCACGGTAATCGGTTGTAAATTGATCAGCAGTGGATTTAAAGTTGCTTTTGATCTTGAGGACTGGTACTCGCACGATCTGCTTCCCGAAGCTAACCGCTCCCGCCCGATTGGTCTTCTTGAAAAATACGAAAAGAAAGCTTTGCAAAAGGGGATTCTTGCCTATACCACCTCTAAAGTATTGGCCGATGCACTGGGCTCTTTTGCCGGTACAACAC
>CAILAQ010000559.1 GCA_903832165.1 uncultured Bacteroidota bacterium
CTGGCACTCTATAACGCCGGAAATTTCACCTTCAATGAGGTGAGGATTCTGGGAATAGTTCAGATTGCTTTAGGCCTGATCAGCCTCCATATGATTCAACACGGTTTGCTGATCTGGGCTGTTGGTTTTGGATTGGCTCATATCGTCTATGGTATTTACATGCATTACAAGCATTAGCCGTGAAAATATCTGTCAACGGTTTTCATAAAGCATTCGACAGTCGGATCCGACTGGTTCTCATGTCGATCCTGGCTGTTAATGACAGGATCGACTTTAATTCACTGAAGGAATATCTTGATATTACTGATGGCAACCTGGCCAGTCACTTAAAAGCACTGGAAAAGGAAGAATTCATTGCCGTGGAAAAGTCCTTTATCGGTAAAAAACCGAACACTAAATACTCATTAACCATTGAGGGTAAAAAAGCCTTTGCAGACCATCTGAAAGCACTTGAAAAATTGATCGAGACACAGAAATAATACCCGATACCCAGATGAAGACCAGGACCAATTTTGAATGTTGAAGATCAAGATCAAACAATTCATCCCATACCCCATACCCCATACCCTCTTCTATGAAACAGCAAATTATCGATAGTATCAATGATCCTGACCAGCTGGAATCCTTATACCGGCAGGACCATCGGAATTTCGAAAAAGTCTTTTCCGAAATATCAGGCGATTATGATTCTCCCCTGGTAAGATTCTGGAATATCCGGCTGGCCCCTGAAAGGACCGCAGTAAGGACGGGCTCTATGCTCCGGGATTTTATTGAGCCACTCGCGATAGCCCTGTTTACGGTAATTATGGTTTTAATTCCGGCCCTGTTTACCGGCGTCAACCGCGAGTTTTTTTATCTCAGGGATATAGCCCTCATTGCCTTTAACGGCCTCATTATTTATTCATTCCGGCTCAATAAAGCTTCATCGATTAATAAATGGGCTCTTTACGGAGTCTTGTTGATTATCACAGGATTGTATATCAACCTGCTGCCAACCGGCACCAGCGATTCAATTATATTGGCGATGCTGCATGTTCCATTGATGCTGTGGTGCTTCTTAGGATTAACCTATGTTCAGTTCGACTACCGCAGTCTGACGGGCCGGATGAATTTTATCCGCTTCAGCGGCGAATTGGTCATCATGACCGGACTGATCCTGCTGGCAGGCGGTGTGCTGACAGTAGTCACCATGGGCTTGTTCAGCGTTATCGGAATGGATATTTCGCAGACCTATGCCAATTTCATTGCCATTCCTGGTGGTGTGGCCGCACCTGTCATTGGCTGGTACCTCATCCGGAACTATCCTGGTATCACCAGTAAAATCGCCCCGGTGATCGCACGGATTTTTACCCCGGTGGTACTGGTCACCCTGACAGTTTATCTTGTTTCGCTGATCTTTTCAAAAAACAGCATTCTGGAAAACAGGGAGATGCTGATTGTTTTCAATGTAATGCTCCTTGGGGTTCTCACCCTGATCATATTCTCAATTTCAGAAATCAACCGGGAAGCCTCCGGCAAAAATAGCCTGATCGCCCTGTTACTCCTATCGTCCATGGCCATTATCATTAACTCGATAGCCCTGGCAGCCATTATTTCACGAGTATTGGACGGATTAACACCCAACCGCACCGTCGTTTTAATCACCAATATTCTGGTTTTCATAAATCTGATATTGATAGCCGTGAAACTCTACCGCGTCCGTTTTAAAGCGGCCTCCTCAGAAATCATTGAAATATCAGTGGAAAAATACCTTACGGTTTATGCTGTCTGGACCGTTATTGCGATATTTATTATTCCGGTGGTCTTTGGATTCCGGTGATCAAATATTTGAGCGCTCCCTGAGTACAAGCCAATTTATTTGAAACTATAAATTATTTACGAATGAAATCAAAGCATAAAAGTTATGTCAGATTCCTTATTTCAGTGGGAATTATTGCATTCTCTCTGAATAATCTGCTTTCTTGTTCGGGGAATAAACTGACAACGAAAGAGGCACAAATTGTTGAAACTTACATCAAGGCGAAAAACCACGATGCAGCTATTATTGGCGAATGGATAGATAATGGAACCTGGGAGTATAAGGGAACAATTAATAAGGTCAACATTTCCTTTGATGAGCAGGGAATTAAAAGAGAAAGAATGTATCGGGATGGAAAAGCATTTAATGATTGGCATTTCATTTATTACTATTATACCGATCAAGGCAAAATATTCATGTACCGACCTGCAGAAAAGGGATTTCCAGCCATGGATGGTGAAATTTTTGAAAAAAAGGAATATCATTTTTCGGAAGACGGGAAAACCCTTTTCTTGGGAGATAAATCCTATAGTAAACCGCAGAATTGACCTAACTTTAGTGCTCAAATCAAATCTCAGTGAAGTATGGTCCCAAGAATGCTTTTTATCCTGATCTCGCTGCTGCTGGCTGTTTACCCGGCAGGCGCGCAAAAAGAGGTTTTTTTACGCGAAGGACTGGCAATTGGCAATGTTCATCAGTATGGCCGTCAGGCCATGTTTACCGACCAGTTTGCCTTCCGGTTGTTCGCCCCCGGTTACCAGACTCCTAAAGCCGGATTAGTCCTGTTTACCGATGGCAAAGGCCAGGAGGTGAAATGGAAGGAAATCAAAGCCGATACGTCAGGCAGATTCACCGGTCGCGATGGCTCCAACGGATATTTATACCTGACTTACCAATCCCCAAAGGACCAGGGTGCGATCATCAATGTAACCGCAAACTCCATGTTTTATCTGAACGGCGAACCTCATGCAGGGGATCCGTATGAACTGGGCTGGATGAATGTTCCTGTCAGGCTTAAAAAGGGATTGAATGAATTTTATATCCGCACCGCATTTCTGGGCAGACAGGGAGTAAAGGCGAGAATTATTTTCCCGGTTACTCCTGTTTCGATCAATACAGATGATGCTACCTTGCCTCATATCGTGCCCGGCCGCAACAATAACGACCTTCTGGGAGGTGTGGTTGTAATCAATACTTCTGCACAAACTTTAAGCGGATTAAAGCTAAAATCGGAGTTAACGGGTAAGGAAATTACGGTGGATGTTCCCTCCATTCTGCCTTTCAGCAGCCGAAAGGTAGCCTTCCGGTTTAACGGTTCCGGCATCACGGAGAAAGGGCAAGTAAATGCCCTTTTAACCATTGAATCCAAGGGCAAGGCCATTGCAAAATCCACCTTGAAAATTGAATCGGTGGCAGCAGGCGAACCCTATAGCTGCACGTTTGTCAGCGAGATCGACGGCAGCGTCCAATATTATGCGGTCAATCCCCAAAGCGGAAACAGCAAAGTGCCACCGGCGCTGTTTTTATCGGTTCATGGTGCGGGGGTAGAGGCTATAGGCCAGGCACGAGCCTACAAGCCGAAGGACTGGGGGGTGCTGGTTGCAGCAACCAACCGTCGGGGTCGGGGCTTTAACTGGGAAGACTGGGGAAGGCTCGATGCACTCGAAGTACTTGATATTGCAGTAAAACAATTTAATCCCGATCCAACGAGAATCTATCTGACCGGCCATTCCATGGGCGGCCACGGAACCTGGTACCTGGGTGCAACTTACCCGGGAAAATGGGCAGCTATTGCACCCTGCTCAGGTTATCCCACCCTGATAGGTTATGGCTCCGCCGATGGAAAGATTCCGCAGCCAGGCGACAATCCAATTGAGAAAGCATTATGGCAGGCAAGCAATGGCAGCAATGTTCCTGAATTGGCAAATAATTACGGAGTAGCAGGTGTGTATGTTCTCCATGGCGATAAAGACGAAACCGTATCCGTGAATTATGCCCGCCAGATGCGGGAGATCCTGGGGAAATTCCATCCCGATTTCAGCTATTACGAATATCCGGGCGGCAGTCACTGGTGGAGTAATGAAAGCGTTGACTGGCCTCCACTGTTCGATTATTTCAAGTGGCATAAAATCAATCCCGACAGTACGGTCAACAAAATAGATTTCACTACGGCCAATACGGCTATTTCTTCCACCTGTTATTGGGCCTCGATCATTCAGCAAAAAGAACCGCTGAAGTACAGCACCCTGAAAATCACTCGGAACAGGGAGAAAAGTTCCCTGTCAGGGGTAACCGAAAATATTTCCGTTTTAGCCTTGAATATTTCCGATTTGAAGGCCGATTCCGTTACCATTCAGTTAAATGGCGGCGATATTAAAGTCAAAAAACCCGCATCCGGCACTTTGGTCTATCTGTCGATGAAAGAAAGGTGGACTTTGGGTGAAGCACCCGGAACAACGGATAAAGGGAGCGTACGCAATGGAACCTTTAAGGAGCCTTTCAATCACCGGATGGTTTTTGTTTATGGGACCACGGGGACCAAAGCTGAGAATGACTGGTCGATTGCCAAGGCGAAATTCGATGCCGAAGGCTGGTATTACCGGGGCAACGGTGCGGTGGATCTGGTGGCCGACAAGAATTTTGTTCCGGCAAATTTCCCTGACCGTGGAGTAATTATTTATGGCAATGCCACCACCAACAGTGCCTGGGCGTTGCTTCTGGAAGGATGCCCTATCCAGGTAAGGCGTGGCAGCCTTTTGTACGGCAAAGAAAAGATCGATGGTGACAATTTTGGTGCCTATATCATGTTTCCTCGCCCCGACAGCAAAATTGCCTCAGTTGCTGCGGTTACCGGCACCGGGTTGGCCGGAATGCATGCTGCTGATGCCAACCAGTATTTTTCCGGGGGCAGCGGATTTCCTGATTACATGATTTTCACTGCTGATCTGCCAAAAGATGGTGTAAAGGCAATAAAATATACTGGCTTTTACAATAACCACTGGGAGCTGAAATGAACCTTTACCTTTACCTGGCTTTTCAACAATAAAGTGTATGTCAAAATATTTTAAAACGGCCCACATCCTGAGTGGGGCCCTTATTGCCCTGACAGCTATTACAGCTATTTCAGGATGCGACAGGGATGATTGTCCGGTGAATTCGCGCAGCGTAATCACCACCGTTGAAAGAACCATTATCCCGGTGCCTGTATCGGTTTTCCCCGGGACAAGGATCGATGATCCCGGAAGTTTTGCTAAATACGGCTATGGGGAGTGGGAATACGGACCGGGGCTGCCGCTTCAGAAAAGGATCGATCTGACTCCGGCAGGGTACGACCCCAAAGGTTCAGAAAACGGGAAAACCCTTCTCCACTTTTTTGCCATGACCGATGTTCATTGTACCGATAAGGAGACCCCTGCCCAGGGCATATTTTTCAGAAAATACGCCGGGGCTAACTCCGTCTCGTGCTATGCGCCTGTTATGCTTTACTCCACGCAGGTTCTTGATGCTGCTGTAAGAACCATCAACCGGCTGAACAGGGAATCGGTTTTCGATTTCGGAATTTCCCTCGGCGATATGGCCAACAGTGCGCAGTATAATGAGATCAGGTGGTTTATCGATGTCATGGATGGCAAGTATATTAATCCCGATTCCGGAATCAAGGATGATCCGATTCCCGGGACCGGGAATGATTATCAGGATGAATTCCAGGCTGAGGGACTTGATAAATCAATTAAATGGTATGCCACCATCGGGAATCATGACCACCTGTGGATGGGAGTGAAACCGATAAATGACAAGATCAGGCAGGCTTTCACAGGCAATAAAATTATTCAAACCGGGAACATTTTCACTGATCCGTTGGCGTTGGATAAAAATACATTCTCCATGGGAACCTTTGACGGCAGCACCTTATACGGTACGATTATCGGAGAAGGGGTTGTCAGCAGCCTGGGTGAAATCCCTGATGTTGCTCCCGATCCCGACCGCAGACCGCTCACCCGGGATGAAGTCATGGAGGAATTAAGCAAATCCACTACCCTGCCGGCCGGACACGGCTTTGTTCAGGACAATCCCGAAAACCAGTTCAGAAACTGTTACTCTGTTGAGCCCAAAGCAAATTTGCCCCTGAAATTGATTGTACTTGACGACACCCAGGATGAGTCAGACCCGGAACTGTATGTTTTTGGCAAAGGATCGCTCGAAAATGGACGACACGACTGGCTCATTGCGCAACTGAAAAAAGGACAGGAGGAAGGAAAACTCATGATCATTGCGGCCCACGTTCCGATAGGGGTTGCCGCGGGACAGCTGGGCTGGTACAATACTAAAGTGGAGTCGGACCTCATTGCCGAGTTAAAGACTTTTCCAAATCTTATCCTTTGGATTGCGGGACACAGGCACCTGAATACCGTAACCGCACTGGCATCAACCGATTTGGACCATCCGGAAAACGGCTTCTGGGAAGTTGAAACAAAATCGCTGCGCGAATTTCCCCAACAGTTCCGGACTTTTGATATCATCTTTAACAGCGATAACACCTTATCAATCAAGATTATTAATGTTGATCCCGAGGTAAAGGATGGTTCCTTAGCCGCCATTTCCCGCTCCTACGCCATTGCTTCGGCGCAGATTTACAACCAGGCCGAGATACTCATGCCAACCGGATCCCGATCATACAATGCTGAGCTGATCAAGGTATTGACTCCTGAGATGCAATCCAGGATATCGGATTATGTAAAAAGCCACGGAAAATAAGCTAATTGATGGGAGGAAAGGCAATTTGGACTGATCCCTGTTTTGATTGCCGGCAGAAGTAACTAATGATTTAGCACTTTAACTGGAAAAACCCTTGGCGCTACTCCATACTTCTTTTTAAAAGCAGTACTAAAATGTTGAGGAGATGAAAAGCCCAGTTCAAAGGCAATTTCAGTGATGGGTCTGTTCTTTTTCATCAACTCAGTCCTTGCGGTTTCCAGTCGTACATCGGCCAGCCAGGCAAAAACAGGCTGATTGAAAATTTCTTTAAACCCATTTTTCAGCTTAAACTCATTGATTCCCGCCAGTCTCGCCAATTCAGGAAGACTTGGAGGATTTTCCATGTGCTTTAGCAGGTAATCACGGGCAAACAGAATCCTTTCCCTGTCGTACTCCTTTTTTATATAGGTCATTTCCCTGTCGGTCTATCCGTTTAAAATAATCCCGTAAATATAAATTTTTATCCCGTAAATATAAATTCAAGTTAAATCTCCCCTCTACTTTTACATCGGTAAAACACAAACAAAATTAACACTTCATAAAATGGTAAATTTTAAACCACTTCGGCAAATGATTGAAGTCAAGGGTAATGGGAACATCATATCCAGGGAAATCAGCGTGAGTTCATTTATTCGCCTTCATATTTCGGGAAAAGGACAGGTTGAATTGTACCAATCGGACGAAGAAAAAGTGATTGTGGAGACCGATGAGAATTTACAGGAATTCATCTATGTCGGAAATTCGGGAAGAACCCTTTATGTTTCAGTAGAAGGAAAATTGCGACAACCGGTTTTCACGGTTTGCAAGATCAAAATCTACCTGCGTCAGATCGATGTGATGCATATCAGGAATGAAAATGCAAACCTGACATGCGGCAACAAGATTACCACGACAGGCCCTATCGAAATAAAAAATCAATCAGCAGGTAATGTTGAATTGGATATTAATGCACCAGCCATCAAGATCTTATCCCAATCCGTGGGCGATGTTGTGCTGAAAGGCAAATGCGACAGCCTGATAGTAAATAATCAAGCTGTCGGGGATTTCAATGCAAGGGGCCTGATTGCCGACCGGGTATCCCTGCAGAACAGTTCAGTGGGGAATGTACTTCTCACGGCCGAAAAGGAAATAACAATAAAGCATTCAGGTGTGGGGTACATTCACTATTCAGGGAAGGCAATCCTCAAGGATGTAAGGCAACATGGTGTCGGGGAAATAAAGCATATTTAATCTAATGAGTTGCTTTGGCTATCGGCAGTTGCATATTATATAATCGCTTATTGCCATTCCCATTTTGATCCAGAAACAAGAAATACGCATAACCGTTCGAAATAATCAGGTTTTCTAAATCTCTGAAATTATTAATATAGTACTTTGGTATTTATTGATAAAGTTAGAAATAGAAAAAGATTGTATCCAATGGCACTTCACATGAATCTGGAGGATTTACTGTCCGCGCGGACGGTCGAATCAGACCGTATCGAGTTTAAAGAAGGATGGAACCCGGACGCAACTTATCGCAGCATTTGTGCATTTGCCAATGATTTTGACAATTCCGGAGGAGGCTATATTCTTATTGGGGTATCGGAAAACCCGTTAACAAAAACTGCAGATCGTCCTGTAAAAGGACTTACGACCAATGAGATAGCTAAAATTCAGAAGGACATGATAGGGTTTAATAACCTGATCAAACCTTATTATGCCCCAAGGTTATTTATAGAGGATATCGATGGTAAGAACATAATTGTATTATGGGTGCTTGCCGGTAACGTAAGACCTTATGAAGTACCTGAAACCATTACAGCCAAGCATAAATCCTGGAAATACTTCATACGCAAATACGCCAGTTCGATCGAAGCCAAAGGAACAGACAAAGAAGAATTAATTGCTTTAACCAACAATATCCCTTTTGACGACCGTGCTAACACGCATGCCCAAATTGACGATCTGTCGATGGTTCTGATCCAGGATTATCTTCGCAAAACCCAAAGCAAACTTGCTGCAGGTGTAGGCAAACTGAGCAATCCTGAAATTTTACATCAAATGGCATTACTTTCAGGGCCACAGGAGAATCTTTGTCCTCGTAATGTGGCTTTGATGCTGTTCACCGAAAAACCGCATTCCTATTTTCCTTACTCGTATGTTGAAATCGTTTACTTCCCGAACGGCGCAGATTCCAAAGAATTTATCGAGAAAAAGATCGAAGGTCCGGTTCAACAACAGATAACTGATTCGCTCTCCTGGCTGAATGCAAATATCCTTCAGGAAAAAGTGATCAAGGTGCCAATGCAAGCTGAAGCGTTAAGGGTTTGGAACTACCCTCATGTAGCCTTAGAGGAAACCGTGGCAAACTCCGTGTTATGTAAGTCTTTACATAAAATTGATTATGTAAAGTCATTTATTATGTAAAGTTCTTGCATTTTAGTAAAACATAACGTAAAGATATACAGCTGTTTTAGCCTACTCAACTTTACATAACTGCATTACATAATATTTTTGTATTTGGAGTTTTTTACCAAGTCTAAATACAAATAATTATGGAAGCAAAAGAACAATTGTCTTTATTAACGAGTGGCGTTTTAGAGATCCTTCGAGAGAATGGATATAAGCCATCATGTATTAAAAGATATTCTATAACCTGGGAATATCTTCAAGCCTATATGGTAGTGAAGGGGATGCCTCTTTACGATCGAATTATTGGCGAATCTTACTTGAATAACCGTTTTGACGTAAAGGATCACCAGGAATTAACCCGC
>CAILAQ010000560.1 GCA_903832165.1 uncultured Bacteroidota bacterium
CCTACGAAAGCCGTAAGACCTTTCTTCTGAATCTCTTTTTCGGAAGGCAGCTGAGGCTTTTGCACGACAGTCGCTCCAGGTATTTTCTGCCAGTCGGTTACCGGCGCAAGATCCAAATATTCGTCCCCGGTGCGAGAGATATAATTGGTGCCGTCGCCCCGGTGGTGGTTCATCAAACCCTCTCCATTGTAAGGATATTCCATGTTGTAATCACGCTCGGAGTACATCCTTACGGAAGTGAAGAAATTGGGCCGCTGGACGGTGAAATACTCTGAATTCCAGAAAAACTTGGCAAAGAATATTTTTGCAGGGGCTTCACTGTGGCGGACCCTTATGATCTCCTCTAGTTCAGCCTTCCTGTAATCAGATGCTTTTAGCAGACGATCAGGTGTTGCGGTGCCGAAACCCCTGCTTTCATCCGAACGGCTGATGTCGCGGTTTCTGGCTCCCGTGTCGGACGATCTACCGTAAACCATTTGCTTGCAGATCCCATCCAGGTAATAATCGATCAGCTGATGCAAGGCCGGAGTGCCGAACTGATACCTGGTCCCTGCCACAAAGGCTGCCCATTCTGCGAAGGCATCGGCATAACCTGTACCGTAGGAGAGTGTGTTATTGACATTGTCCGGACGATGGTGACAGCTATAAACGTATTGCATTCCTCTGGCGGTCGAGAATTTTATCTCCCCTTCAATTACTTTTATGACTTCGTTGAACTGGGCCTCGTCGCGTTTGAAAAGTAGCGTCTTGGCAAGGATACCGGCTATTTTGATCCTGTCGCCGCTTGGTCGGGCACCCGAAGCATTCAGATAGGCGCGTCCCACCATAGGAAGGGTCTTTTCGATCTGCTCTTTGGTGAGATCGGTATCCATGATTAGCAAGACACTTACCAAAGCCCCGGGCGTACCGATCTGGTTCCACCACCAGTTTTCGCAGATAAAATTATTCGCCAGCCAATAGTTGAGTGAGGAATAAATAGCTTTCTTCAGTTTGGAATCACCTTTTAGTTTTGTGCCTTTCTTTTTGAATGCCCGGCTTATCTCCACCATGTTGTTGAGGTGTCGGCTGTGCTGAAAGCCGGTGTTGGAAACATCCACATAATCTATCCCGGGCCAGGTGCCGTCTTCCTTCAACGTGGCCACGAGTTCTCTTACGTGGGCCTCACGAACGGGAGGCACCATCACTTCATCGATGACTTTTTTGCGCAGCAATTCGATATCAGAAGGTGCGGTGCTTCGGGCTGGGTACGACATTACAAAAAGCAGAATGATCGTAACTGCCCGGAAAATATTTCTCATTTTTTTTTAAATTAAAATTTTCTTACGCAACGTACGGCATAAGCCGATGATTTGTTTTGATTGTACTGTCCGCCGTAGCCACTGAAATTCTGTCCCCAGCAAAATCCGACATTCAATTCAGTCGAACTCCAGTACATATCTTTGTCAAAACCGCCGATCACGTCCTTCTGTTGGTACATGATATTCAGCTCGGCTTTGGAGGGCAGATACCAGTCGCCATAGCCGTCTGCCTGATACCGGACAGCCATTTTTGCGGCAAAATTCCCAAATATGTCATCGTCCGTCAGCTGGGCAATAATAATGGCCGTATTCATCGCACCCGCACCGACGCCATCGCCTCTGGCATTGACGACCCGGTCGCCGTTATCGCCAAAATGCCTGGCCAATTTCGACGGACCATTTCTCCACTGAATCTCGTCTGGCAG
>CAILAQ010000561.1 GCA_903832165.1 uncultured Bacteroidota bacterium
CGCGGGTGGCTGAGATGTATCCGATCGGTGCATCAAACCAGACATAGAGAACTTTTCCATCGGCCCCGGCAACCGGAACCGGAACACCCCAGTCGAGGTCTCTGGATACCGCCCGGGCCTGCAGCCCCTGATCCAGCCATGATTTGCATTGTCCGTAAACGTTGGAGCGCCATTCGGTATGGTCTTCAAGGATCCATTTTTTCAGCCAGGGCTCATGTTTGTCGAGAGGCAGGAACCAGTGTCTGGTCTCCCTGAGAATTGGCGCATTGCCGCTTAACATGGATTTTGGATTGATAAGCTCCATCGGGCTGAGTGATGTGCCGCACTTTTCACACTGGTCACCGTATGCCTTATCGTTGCCGCAATGAGGACATGTACCTGTAATATAACGATCGGCCAGGAACTGCTGATTGGCTTCGTCGAAAAACTGTTCGGTTGTTTTCTCAACAAATTCACCATCATCGTAAAGCTTTTTGAAGAAAGCCGAAGCAGTTTCGTGGTGTATGGGTGCGGAAGTGCGGTGATAGATATCAAAACTGATTCCGAAACCAGCGAAGGCTTCCTTATTTATGGCATGATAGCGATCCACGACATCCTGCGGAGTAATCCCTTCTGTCTTGGCTTTCAGTGTAATGGGAACACCATGCTCATCTGATCCGCAAATAAACAGCACATCTTTTCCATTCTGGCGCAGATATCGCGTATATATATCAGCCGGAACATATACTCCGGCCAGGTGACCAATATGAACAGGACCGTTTGCGTAAGGCAGGGCGGCAGTAACGAGGTGACGTTTGTAATCAGGCATCAGTATAAATTAAGAAATGCAAAATTAGAAAAGAAAATGGATGAACGGAAGGATTTGGGGAAAGCTGGTGAGCAGCTTGCTGTCGATCATCTGGAGGCCAAAGGATTTGTCATTCTGGAACGTAACTGGCATTTCAGTCATAAAGAGATTGACATAATCGCCCGCGACAGGAATGACATCGTGGTGATTGAAGTGAAAACCAGGCATGCACCTGTTCGCGAGTTGCCCGAACAAGCAATAACCCGACAGAAGAGGCAATTTCTGATTGCAGCCGCTAATGGCTATGTGAAGTATAAAAAAATTACGCTGGAAGTCAGATTTGATATAGTTAATGTGGTGTATGAGAGAGGGATTCCAAGGCTAACGCATATCAGGGATGCATTTTTCCCTACTCTTTGGTAAGCCAGCGCCTGAGAACCTTTCGCATCTCTTCGATGCGGAACGGTTTGGAAATATAATCGTTCATACCGGCACTCAGACATATCTCCCGGTCGCCCTTCATTGCGTTTGCGGTAATTGCGACAATATGAACGGGATGATGCTCCGGCATATTTTTTTCTAAAATCCGGATCTGCCGGGTTGCCTCCAATCCGTCCATGACCGGCATTTGAACATCCATGAAGATCAGATCGAAATGCTTGTTTTTAAAATGGGTAAGCGCCTCCACTCCATTTTCGGCAATTTCGATCTCATAACCTTGTTTTTGAAGATTCAGAAGAGCTATACGCTGGTTAATCTTATTGTCCTCAACGAGAAGAACGGAAATCGGCCTGATTCCGTGACTGATTTCTCCGGCAGTTTTACTTTCGTCCGGGGTGTCGGATTCAATGGCAATAGCCTTGGGAATTTCATCCAATTCATCGGGAACATCAGTATGGACGGCCTTTTGTAACACTCTCCAGAGGTCAAGTATTTTTACCGGTTTATTCAGAAATCCCTTGAACCCACTGCTGTCCAGGTCATCGGGTTTAATAAAGTCGGCCATCGATGAGAGCAGGATGAGCTTCACCTTTTTCAAATCCGGATCCTCATTCACCTTCCGGGCAAAAGTGAACCCATCCATACCGGGCATCTGACGGTCAACCAGGACTACATCGAATTCCTCTGAAGTGCCTGAAACATTGCGAAGCAGCCACAAGCCTTTCTCAGCATCATTCACCTGTTCAGACAAACATTGCCAGTATTCCAGGTATTTCCTGAAAATCTTAAGATTGGTTTCATTATCATCAATAACCAGAATGCGAAGATCTTTCAGTTCGTTGCGTTCGGGCCCCGGCTGGTTGGCCATGGTGTTATCTTCGAAAAACTGAGCGGAAAACCAGAAAGTTGATCCTTTACCTACTTCGCTTGTCACACCTATCGTTCCATTCATCATTTCCACAAGCCGCTTGCTTATGATCAATCCTAATCCTGTGCCTCCGAATTTTCGTGTCATAGAGGGATCAACCTGCGAAAACGATTTGAACAGCTTTTCCATCTGGTCTTTCTGTATTCCGATACCTGTATCCACGATTTTGAAAATAAAGCTATAGCGGTTGTCTGTCCTTTCGGTGAGGTTGCATGAAATTAAAACCTCACCTGAATTGGTAAACTTAATGGCGTTATTAACCAGATTGAGCAGGACTTGCTTAAGTCGAAGCGAGTCTCCGATAAGCGTCTCGGGTATCTTGGTGTCGAGGTCGGTTATCAGGTTCAGGTTCTTCTGGATTGCCTTGACGGCCAGGTTGTCGGATACCTCTTCAATCACACGGATCAGGTTAAAGGGGATCATCTCAAGATCAAGCTTATTTGCTTCGATCTTCGAAAAATCGAGGATATCGTTTATGATAGCCAAAAGCGTATTGGCTGAGCTTTCGATAACATCCAGATATTCATTCTGTTCTTCGGAAAGGTCCGATTTCATAAGGATTTCCGACATGCCGATTATTCCGTTCATAGGGGTGCGGATCTCATGCGACATATTAGCCAGAAAATTACTCTTGGCAAGGTTGGCTGTTTCAGCCTGCTCCTTGGCATTCTGAAGATCGAGGGTCCGTTCGTATATCCGGGCCTCAAAGCCTTGCCGCAAGGCGCTGAATTCACCGGCCACCTTATTGAAGTTATACGCCGACTGGCGAAGTTCAGCGTAATCATAGGAAGGGAAAAGAAGTCCTGATTCCCCTTTGGCAAGTTTTGCGGTTGACTCGTGAATCTCTTTCAGAAAGAGATCGATAGCCAGGTAATGAATAAAGGTGATCAGACCGATCAGGAAGGCTGACAGACTAACAAAATATATAATGTCGCTTACAAGGTTCACATCAGGATTTGTTTGTACAGATATGGAAGCGATGTAAATTGAAGAAACAGCTACAGTTATTATAAACAGCAGAACCAGGAACGTAAAGGAGAGACTGATCGAGAGGCTTTTTGGCAGATCTATTTTTAGATTGCGCTTATGAATCTCTGAAGAGATTGAGGAACGAAGTGTGCCACAAAAGAAATCGGTAATCAAATAGGCCCAATAGGTGTAGATTCCAATGGCAAGCAAACTTCCCAAAGCAATTATTAATGTGTCCTGAGTCCTGCAATGGCTGATAGCGGAGTATACGACAAGTATCAGCCCAACCAGAGAGGAATATCCTAATGAAACGAAAAAATTATCACGGGGAAATCGGTAGTAGGCATGGGCGAATTTTGAAAATTTTTCATTACTGATCCTTTCTATGGGTTTCAGGCTTAGGCCACTTACGAGTGTTTGATTGAGGATTACA
>CAILAQ010000562.1 GCA_903832165.1 uncultured Bacteroidota bacterium
CTGACTTCCTGCATTTGTCCGAAATCATTTACGCGGTCGATTCCGCCGATATCCGCAAGGGCTGAGGCACCCAGTTCGGTTTGAAGGAGAAGGGTATCCTGTCCGTAGAGGTCCTTGATGGATTGAAGGGTTCCATCCAGCACTTTTTTCCCCTTATATATCATGAAGATAAAGTCGCACATTTTCTCTGCCACGCTCATGTCGTGGGTACTGAAGATCACAGTGGACCCGCCTTTGCGAAGGTCGAGGATGACCTCACGAATCACTTCAGCGTTTACAGGATCCAGTCCGCTGAAAGGTTCATCTAGAATGATAATGGCGGGCTTGTCGATGATGGTAACGATAAACTGGACTTTCTGGCTCATCCCTTTGCTGAGGGTTTCCACTTTTTTCCCGGACCATGGGGTAAGTTCAAATTTTTCAAGCCAGTAATCGGCTTCTTTGCCCGGATTGGGAATATTTTTCAGTTCACCGTGAAACATGATTAATTCGCGAAGTTTCATTTTTCGGTAAAGGCCGCGCTCTTCAGGGAGATATCCTATCCGGCCGATATTGCTACCGGTTTGTACCTCTCCGAAAACCAGTATGGAACCCTGATCCGGATAGAGGATATTCATGATCATCCTGATGGTGGTTGTTTTGCCGGAGCCGTTGGGACCGATAAAGCCATAGATGCTTCCTTCAGGGACAGCCAACGACAGATTGTCCACTGCCACATGGCTGCCAAAGGTTTTTGTGATTCCGCTTATTTCGATTATATTGCTCATCTGGGGTAGTTAATTGACAATAAAATTACCGATTTGACGAGAAACCCGATATATTGTTACAAAAATATAAAGCGAAACCCAATGATCCACCTCACTCCCTTCCCCCCCCGCCTCCGCGGGGGCAGGCTCTCTCCCGCGCTCGTTGCGCTATCGCTCCACTCACGGGAGAAGGGGCGCTCCGAGGCTCACTTAGTAATAAATACCTGATACCCGAAACCCGATTCCAAATTATGAAACCTATATTTCCTGCCGCACTAATCACCTTGCTGGCCTCCCAGGCTTTCACGTATGAGCGAGAGCCGGACCGGCCCAATTTAATTTTTGTATTTCCTGATCAGATGAGGTCATCGATGCAGGGATTTCTGGGCGAAGAGCCGGTGATGACGCCAAACATTGACCGTTTTGCCGGTCAGGGTCTGGTTCTTAGCCAGGCGGTTTCGAATGCACCGGTATGCAGTCCATATCGCGCCATGCTGATGACGGGGATGTATTCCATGAGGAATGGGGTGGTTACGAACTGCACCTCAAAAGCCGGGGCCTACGGGATACAGTTGAAAGAAGATTCTCGCTGCTGGTCGGATGTTTTGCATGACAGGGGTTATAACCTGGGATATATCGGCAAGTGGCATCTGGATTCGCCTCATGAGCCGTATATTGTTTGCTCCAATAATTCCGGAGATCTGAAATGGAATGAGTGGACTCCTCCAGAGCGGCGGCATGGTTTTGATTTCTGGTATGCCTACGGAACCTATGATCAGCATTTAAGGCCGATGTATTGGTCGACGGCGGCGGTGCGCGACTCATTTAAATATATTGATCAGTGGGGGCCGGAGCACGAAGCTGACCTGGCCATCAGGTACATTCGCAATGAAGGAGGGAAATTTCGAGATAAGAAAAAGCCTTTTGCGCTGGTGGTCTCCATGAATCCGCCGCACATGCCTTATGAGCAGGTTCCCGACAAATATGTAAGGATGTATGATTCCAAAGCATCAGAAATCCAGGCGATGTTCAGTCATCCGGCGGTTGCCGACACGAGTGACCGGTGGGGAAAGTATTTCAGGGGAAACATAAAGAATCAGCTGGCGATGGTAACCGGTGTGGATGAGCAGTTTGGCCGGATACTGGAAGCACTGAAGAGAGCGGGGATGGATAAGAATACTATTGTGGTATTTACTTCAGACCACGGCGATTGTCTGGGTAAGCATGGGATGATATCAAAATCAAACCCCTATGAAGAATCGATGCATGTTCCTTTCATAATCCGCTGGACGGGAAGGATTAAGCCGGGCAAGGACGACCTTTTGTTTTCCGTACCTGATATTTATCCGACGCTACTGGGGTTGATGGGGTATGGGGGTGACATCCCAGCTGGGGTTGAGGGGACAAACTTTGCCGGTTTGTTTACGGGGGAACCGGGAGTTAGCAGGCCCACCTCGCAGCTTTACTTCATGACTGACGCGCAGCTGTACAATCCGCCTACCGGGGAGAAGGGATTATTTCTAAGATCGGGTGAGCGGGGTGTTCGCACGGGAAGGTACACGCTGAGCATCATGCGTGGGCCAAAGAATAAGACGACCACCTTCCTTTGGGACCGCAAGCTTGATCCGATGGAGTTGAACAACATTTCCTATGCCAATGCGGAGATTGTAAAGGAGTTGGTAGAGAGAGAGCTGATACCGTGGTTGAAGAAGACCGGGGACCCTTGGTTAGAGTAGAGAGTAGAGCTGTCAGCTTTATAGAGCTGTCAGCTGAGCATCGTCAATTATATAACCTATTATATCCTTAACAATCTGAGGATTAACATGTATATCTTTAAAGTTAGTAATGGAATCAAACCAGCCAAGGACCATATCCTTTTGAATTCCTGAAGGGATTACCGAGAAATAATTATGGTAGGAAGACCACTCATAATCCAGGGGGTGATTCGCTATACCATGGTGCACTGGATTACGATGGATGTATACAACCAAATCCTTGAAGTACTTACCATTATCAACTTCCTTTCTGCAAAATGGCCTCTCAAATAAACTTCCTGTTCTTTTTTCCTGATGGTTGAAGGTTCACAAA
>CAILAQ010000563.1 GCA_903832165.1 uncultured Bacteroidota bacterium
TAATGTACAATACCGACAGGCCGCATAGTTCCCTTCAAGGAAAGACTCCGATGGAGTTTAGGCAGGATAATCCTGGTAATGCAATGACTATCAAAAAGATAATAACAACTATTGAAATTGAGAATAACTCTCCGAGTTATTCTCAACTTCAACAGTTCAACATCATCATCAATATGTTTAATTTGTAATAAAACGGTCAATGCTATTCAGGCATTGTCAACCTGATACCTGATACCCGAAACCCGACACCCGACACCTGACACCCCACACCTTTTCCTCCCATGAAACACCTGATCACCCTTCTCACAGCTGCCCTCCTGTTCTCCTGTCTTCCGGCCCAGACCAGTAAATCCGCACTGGAACAAGTTATCATAGTATATAAAACCCATTTCGATATCGGATACTCGTCGACTGTTCATGATGTTGTACATGAATATCGGACGGAAATGGTCGACAGGGTCCTGGAGGCCATTGAGAAGAACAGCCATCAGCCAAAGGAGAAGCAGTTTGTGTGGACCGTCTCCGGGTGGCCGATGAAGCAGATGCTCTGGGAAGGACAGGCTCCGGAACGCCGCAGGAAAATCGAGCAGGCCATCCGAGATGGCAATCTGGTGGTTCACGGTTACCCGTTTACAACCCATACCGAGACGGCTGAAATGGAAGATCTCGTGCGCGGCCTGAATATTTCATCGACTATCTCCCGCCAGTTCGGACAACCTTTGTCAATCAGTGCCAAGATGAGCGATGTGCCTGGCCAGTCATGGTTTACACCAACACTTTTTGCCAATGCCGGCATCAGGTTTTATCATATGGGCGGCCCGGTCGTTAATATGGAGCATGGACTACCGCTGATGTTCTGGTGGGAGGGGCCTGACGGATCCCGATTGTTGACACTGTATAATAATGGATACGGAAGCAATCCGATGCCGCCTGATAACTGGCCATATAAAAACTGGGTATATATCAATATGACCGGCGATAATCAGGGCCCTCCCGAACCCGAAACTGTTGCTAAGGATCTTGCTTTTTATCAGAGCAAAGGGATAAAAGCACGTGCAGGAAGCATGGACGATTTCGCGAATCTTATCCTCAAAGAAGACCTCAGCCAGCTTACGGTCGTCAGAAGTGATATCGGCGATGTTTGGATTCACGGACCGATGAGCCAACCCGCAGCCACCAAGCTTGCCCAAAGCATAAGACCCGAAATCGGAGGAGTGGATGAGCTGACGACACTGGAGAAATGCTGGGGTATTTATATTCCCGACATCTCGAAAACCGTTGAGCAGGCGTACGAAAAGAGTATGCTTTACAGCGAACATACCTGGGGCCTGGCCAATCAGCATTATGTAAAATTGCCTTATGGCCCCGATTGGAATGCCTTGTGGTCGCAGGGTTTACCTCCCCAGTTTAAGTTGATGGAAAAATCGTGGAGGGATCACGCTGATTATGTTAACTCGGTGGAACAGCTGATTGCTGAACCATATTCAGATGCCATTGCAACTCTTGCTGATAATGTCAGCATAAAAGAGCCACGGGTCGTCGTATACAATCCGCTTCCTTGGACCCGGAGTGGCGAAGTGGTAATGGATACCCGCATCTTGCCGGCATTTAATTCACTCAAGCCGGCTGATGGCGGTTCTGCCGCTGTTGTATCGCATGAATTTAAAGCCCTTGAGGATGCATCCCCGCTTACCAGATTTTATGCAAAAGATATCCCGTCAATGGGGTACCGGACATTTATTGCATCGCAGGAGAACCCGGTAGCTGCAGAATTATTAATTGATGAAA
>CAILAQ010000564.1 GCA_903832165.1 uncultured Bacteroidota bacterium
TACCCAGTTCTCAGTCTTCAGTCCGCACTTGGCAACTTCGCTGCATATAAAAGCGTTCTTCCAGAATGCATCCAACCTAGCATTCCTTCTCTGTCATCCCCGCGCAGGCGCAGCCGGAGGCGGGGACCTTTACGCCGCCGTACTGAGTAATTTGAGAGCACCTTTACGCTGCCGTACCGTGGCCTTTGAGAGAACGTTCGTGCTGTCGTACCGTAGCAGGTGAGGGCACGTTCTCGCTGCCGTAGTAAGTTAAGAAATTAGCCCTAATCACGGAGTCACAAAGAACACCGAAAAACACGGAGTTTGCTTAAAGATAGTGACTTGTTAGTCAGGACGCTTTGGTTTTCAGAGATCCACGGAACTCTGAAAAAGCCTTCTTGGAGAACGCACCTTACTGGTTCTTTTATTTCAGATGTTTTTCCATTTACATGTCTCTAGATGGATAATACGGTTTTGGTTTTTAAGTGCTAAATTTGCATTTAACTTTGAATGATGTTTTAAAAGAAAATATATGGAATCATTAATAATAAAGCCAAAAGATAAAGCTGAGCTTAATTTTTTCCTTGAGCTTGCAAAAAGGCTTGGAGCAAAGGCAGCTACTTTTGAGGACGATGCTGATGAACGCCTTTTCCAAGCTATGGAGGAAAATAAAAAAACAACCAACATTGGTCGTCAAAAGGTACTTGACACTCTGCATCAGATCATTAACAAATGAAGGTTGAATTCCTAAGTGGGTTTGAGAAGGATCTTTCGCATACCCGGGACAAAATCTATCATCGGTTTCCCAAAAAGTTATAAATACGGACCAAGTAAAGGCTCAAGGCTTACAACAGTCTTCAGTCTGCAGTACTCAGTTCTCAGTTGGCAGTCAACTTCTCTGCCCACTTGATCCTCCTCCTTCAACATTCAAAATTGGCCCTCGAATCTCACCCCTCTTCCTTCAAAGTTATTAGGGTTATAACCTCTAAAACTATTCAAATCGGTGGATTTCCGGTGCTGCATACCGGTGATTATGCGCTGGAATCTGCCTATAAAGTAGTTTTCGATAATGTCGGGAATAAGTTTTCAGCTAAAAACGTAGCAGATTTTTTCAAGAGCCAGTATCGAAAGATCGATCTCAATACGGTTTATAATTACCTTGATGCGCTGGAAGGGGGCACTGATAATTTACAAAATACCCCGGTATGATGTTAAGGGCAGAGAGATTCTAAAGCCATTAGAAAAGTATTACCTGGGCGATCCCTCTTTACTTTATGCCATGATGGGGTATCGGACACGCTTTATTTCAGGAGTATTGGAAAACATTGTCATGCTCGAGCTAAAACGCAGGGGTTACCGGGTCTTTGTCGGGAAGTCTGATGAAAAGGAGATCGACTTTGTTGGTGAGCTGAAAAACGACAAAGTTTATATTCAGGTTTCCTATAAGATGACAGATCAGTCCACTATCGACCGGGAATACAATCCCTTGCTGGAAGTTAAGGACCATTACCCAAAATTCGTTGTCACCATGGATGAAGACTGGCACGATAACATACAGGGAATACGGCACAAGCATATTGCCGACTTTCTGCTCATGGATGAAATTATTTAACCCACCATAAAATGTTTTTACCGCGATAGGCCTCTTTCTTATTTTGGGCAACGGAGCCTTTATCAGCTGGGCTGAGGTACGCTGGTGCAAGCTTTTTCACGAATGGTTCGGGATGTTTACCTACAAAGTAGTAGGGTATATCTAAACGATTGCTATGCAGGTAGTTGTACCCACCCCAACCCTCCCTTAAAAAGGGAGGGAGTCTGCTTCGTAGCTTCCATTCCCTTTCCAATAGTAAAAGTTGCTTTGCCATGCCTTTTTTCATACCTTTGTGTTTAGCAAGAGAAAACATACAATAATGACACTGACATTAGTAATTAAAAAGGGTAAAAATGGATATCTGATCGGGCAATTAAAAGAAATGCCTGCTGTTTTTACACAAGGATTGACAGTTGAGGAGGTTAAAGAGAATATTTTCGACTCTTTAGAATTGTACCTTGAAGATATTAGGGAACAATATCACCCTGAAGGAGAGATGCTACAGGAAGAGGAATTAACATTTGCTTAACGCATGAAGAGAACCAAATTTATCAAGTACCTGAATGAAAATAACTGTGGCTTTGTAAAACATGGTGGAAAGCATGACAAGTATATCAATCATGGTAACGGTAAACGAACTAACATTCCGCGACATACCGACATAGATGAAGACCTCTGTAATTTGATCTATAAACAACTGGAAATTCCTAGCCCCAAGGGAAAATGAGCATACAGGGCCTCCCAAGGTCAAAGTCCTCTTTGATTAAACATCCAACGTACCATTCCTTCTCTGTCATTCCCGCGGAAGCGGGAACTCGTCCCTTACAACGGCACTATGCAGGGACTTTTACACCGGCAGCCGGAATTTCATCGTTACCTCACCAGTTTCCCGATCAACCTTGATCATCTGCTCACCTGCAATCATGTCTTTTCCGGTGGCCATCTTAAACAAACCTGCCAGAAAGCCCATTCCCTGGTTCATAACCTGTTCCAGATGCGACACAGTATCTCCGGCAGACTCTTTTTCTGCTACGGCAACCTCTTCTGCAACCGGATGTTCTTCACGTGTTACCTCTTGGATATCAGAAGTCTCCATCAGAGATTCAACCAATTCTGTGGTTTCAACTTTTTCGGGAACCTCATCGGAAATAAAGCTATTGATCACCTCCTCCAGTTGATGCAGGAATTGCGCACTGCCTTTTTCACTGAAATCCACGATATCTATGCCACTGTCCTTGTTCAGTACCCCATCAAAAAGGCTCTGCTTCAGCACCATGCCGGCAGCGATTTTTAATTCGATAGAGTTCCGTGTGATAAAACTGATCACGGTCAGGTTGTTGCTTCGCTGTCCTATCCGGTCGATCCGGCCGAACCGCTGATTCTTCTTTGCAGGATTCCATGGCAGCTCAAAGTTGATCACTGTATCGGCA
>CAILAQ010000565.1 GCA_903832165.1 uncultured Bacteroidota bacterium
CAGGAATAAACTGCACCCCGGATATCAGGAGTGCCGGTACTCTCTATTCACTGAGAACAACTGCCAATGATGAGGATTTTGATATTCTTTCCTACCATTGGAGTGGTGACGGGGGAACATTTACAGATTCGGTAAACCAATGACAGACAAAGTGGAAATCGACAGGCTATTTTGAGCTTAGAGATATACCTGTTGGCAGTTGTACGCTTAAGGCAGTAAAAGAGAATTTCAGTCCGGCAACTTTACTGGTTACGATCATTAAAGCGGTGAACCTGAAAGTTAAATTCCCGATGCTGTCGGTAGGGTTGACCAGCAAATTATCGGGTATCGTCAAGGGGCAGGACAGTTTGCCCATAGATGGAGCTACGGTTGCCATGATCAATCCGGATAATACGGAAAGCAAGCTGACAGCTATAGGGTTCTACAGGATCTGGTATGTGCCACTTGGCCAGCGGAAAATCATCGCCCGCAAGGCACAGACGGAAGAGTTTGGATTCGAAGAGGTGACCCGTGATCTGGCCATTTCGGTACCCGAATATTCGCTCGATATCGAAATGAAAAAGTATAATCTGTCCTCCGGGCTGGCATCTGCCCAGTGATATGGAATGGAAGATTTTCGAAAATTATCTGGGAGCCGAGGCGGGTGTTCGCATGAAATCGACCTATGGCTGGTTCAATCACGGCAATGGGAACAATCTCAGCGGTTTTAATGCTCTGCCTGGTGGTGCACGCGAGGACCCTGACGGATTTCTGGGGTTGGAGCATAAGGCTGAATTCTGGTCGAATACAACATTTAATGGACGTGCAGTCTGGACCCGGGTTCTTTTTTACGATAATAATGCTGTTAACCGGCTCTCCAATACATTTAAATCCGGCTCATCGATCACGTGCGTTAAAGATTAGCTATAGCGAGCCAATCATCAATTTGCCGGTAACCAACTTGTTTCCGGTGACCAGGCGATAGAAGTAAATCCCCGGAGTTAAATTTCTCCTGTTAAATTCTGTTTCATGGTGACCCACGGGCAGCTCTTCATCTATCAGGTTTGCAATGCATTTTCCATTAAGATCATACACCGATAGGTTTACCTGGCTGCTTGCAGGCAGATCGAACCATATAGTGGCATCAGTAGAAAACGGATTGGGGTAAACGCCGGAATCGAATGCAGCAGAAGCTGGAGCATCATCGATCCCGGTGGGAGTGCATGCCTTGAATTGCACTCCATCGAGCCAGATGGTAAAGCCCGAATCCCAGGTATCGGCATGAAATTCAACGTAATTAGTTTGTGAAAGATCCATATTTCCTACAGTACTTCTTACGTATGAAGTAGTGCCTTTTAAAGGAATCCGGTATTTTTTCCAGCTGTTTTTCGCGTTAGTAAGCAGTGAGGCGGAGGCGGTGTACTGATAATATCCACCGGTTAAATTTCCAACCCTGATGGTGAAATACTGGAAGCCGTAGGTTGATGGGTTAACTGTCTTAACCCAGAAAGAAAGGGTGTCGGAAGTTGACAGATTCCAGATGGCCAGTGAATCTCCACCCGGCCGATAGTTCAGGGCAACATCGAAGCCCATCGGGGTATATAATTTAATTGATGAAGCTCCGACCTTTTTATCAGTATAATCGAATTCCAGCACCTCCGGCTTAAACAGGCCGTAACCGTTGTCGTGGTAGGTTGTCCAGATGGCGGGCCTTTCAGCCATGTCGCACGGAGGGTTAAAGGAAACCGGGGTTTCGTCGCCGCGATTGTAAGGCTGATAAGTGACATTGCCTTTTATCTTGTTGTGAATCAGGCTGTCGATGTTTGGGATATAGGAGTTGTTGATGGCCATAACCGGGTCGGTGGATGTATTCTGGATAAACAAGCCCGTTGGTAATTTGAAGGTATTGCCTGTGATGGTATCATTAAAGGATTGCCCCTCGAGATAGATATCATGGGATTGATTGTAGCGGAATTGATTTTCCTTCACCACCAGATGTTCTGTATTGATGGAGCTTATTGCCTTTTGATTGCCTTCCAGCGTATTACCCAGAATTTCATAATCATGTGAATACTGGTTGCCATAGGGTCCGATTACTCCGCCTTCCCAAAGCTCGAATCCCAGTGGATTTCCCTTTATTATGTTGCTGACGAACTTGTTATGGAATCCGCGGTCTACAGCAACGCCGGATTTAAAGTTGCCAATAATCTCATTATCCGCCACCAGGGAGTTGAAGCTATATCCGAGCCATAAGCCGTAATCGCTGTAATTGCATCGGTTGCCACGGTAAACATTTCCATCGGCAAATGTTGCCTCAATGGCGTTGTGGGGGGAGTAGGAGCAGTCGTTATATCCGAAGTAATTATTGTTGGGGATACCTGAATATTCATACTGGCCAAGAAATACACCATCGCCCGAGTAAGTAAGATCATTATTGGTCACCACATTATCGTTTGATACGATCAGCAGAATCGCGGCACAATCGCTCGGATCAGTCTTGCGGTTCACATGCGAGCAGTCGTTGTGAGTGATCGTGCAATTGCTGGTAAAATTCATGCGGATACCGAACCCACAGTTCCAGTTCAGCAGGTTATCGTGAATGTTCATGGTGGTACATTCATACATGGCAATTCCGTCGTTCTGCTGAACCATCCGGTTGCCGAAAAGTTCGGAATCCGTGCATTTCCGCAACAGCACACCGCCGCCGAGAGCAGCGGTGTAATCGGTCCAGATGGATATCCATCCGAGCGTATCTTTTTTGTTGTA
The DNA here is from genome assembly GCA_903832165.1 of uncultured Bacteroidota bacterium. GTDB lineage: Bacteria > Bacteroidota > Bacteroidia > Bacteroidales > UBA12481 > UBA12481. The sequence goes on from CAILAQ010000565.1 coordinate 2,746, forward strand.
AGAAAAGTTGTTGTCATTAATGACCAGCTCAGCGGATTGACGGGCTGTGACTGCATAATAATAGCTCTTGACCGAAGAAAAATTCTTTATGGTGATATTTCTTGAGTTTTCAATATAGATCAGGTAGCCTTCGAAGCCGGTTCCGGTTACGTTGACACTATCGCCATCGATGGTGATATTTTCCTTGTTAATAATCCTGATCACACCATCTTTTGCCATATCTCCGAACGAATAGGTGCCGCTCTTGATGCGGACATTTGAATTGGAGGCGATTTCCATGTTGTCCGTAAGAGGGACAATGGTCTGAGAAAAGGCAGAGGGCAGAAGGCAAAAGGCAGAAATTAGTAATAAGGAAGATTTTAGAAGGCTCAAGTGAAGGCTCAAGGCGCAAGGCTCAGGGCTCAAGGGAAGAATAAAGCGGAGAAATTTCATAGGACGGTAGTTTGAACCAAAGGTAATAAATGAGGCCGAAATTGAAGTAGTAGATTCCAATTGAGAATTCCGAGTTCCGAAGTAGGAGATTCAGGGCACCATGAAGTTGTAAATCGATACTTCATGAACACTTTTAACGAGCCTGTACAGATTTTTGTGTAAACGGATAGCTGCCGGTTTTAAAGTAC
>CAILAQ010000566.1 GCA_903832165.1 uncultured Bacteroidota bacterium
TCTTGATAAAATTGAGACTGAAAGTGAATTCTTCTTCTTGTACAACGAGAAATTGCTGGATACCAATCGTAAAGTCAGCATTACTGCAAAAAACCAATTTATTGGAGCGGTACTGGATCAATTATTTACGGGTACTAATGTCACCTATACAATAATTGACCGGAAAATTATTCTCGCACCGGACTATTTAACTGAATCCAATGCGATACCAATCCGGATAATAACCGGGACTGTTACCGATAAAAATGGGTCAACCCTGGCAGGGGTAAATGTTTATGTTACCGGAACAAGCAAGGCTACGAGCACTGGTGCGGATGGCAAATTCAGTCTGGATGTCCCGTCGGGTGCCAGGAGCCTCACATTTTCATTCATCGGGATGCAATCCAAGGAAGTGCTCATCGGTATTCAGACTCAGATTGATGTAACAATGGTTGAATCATCTTTCGGCCTGGATGAGGTGGTTGTAATAGGTTACGGTTCTGTCAAAAAAACAGACCTTACCGGTTCAGTCGCATCAGTTTCAAGACTCGCACTTAAGGACAGAAAAGTAACCACTGTTAACCAGGCTCTTATGGGGCAAATGGCAGGGGTGAAAGTGGAAGTCAATGATGCAACACCAGGTTCAGTAACCTCCATCAGGATTCGTGGAACAGGATCCATTTCTGCAGGGAATGAGCCGTTGTATGTAATTGACGGATTCCCCGTTGGCCAAAGAGAAGCCAACCAGATCCTTCCGTCAGATATCGAGTCTGTGACCGTTTTAAAAGATGCTTCTTCAACGGCTATTTACGGGTCGAGGGGAGCCAACGGTGTTGTTATTATTACAACAAAATCGGGTACTAACCAATCGCCGCAGATCTCCTTTGAATCTTCCTATGGTTTTGCCCGGGTAGCTAAAAGGGATTATTATGATCTGCTGAACTCACAGCAATATGCTGATTATATGGGAATTCTGCGGGATGAACAGTGGGCTCGTGCGGGTAATGATCCTTCCATACCCATGGCTAGCCGTCCATTGGAATTTCAGGTTCCTGATGCTGTAAAAAACCGTGATAAGAGTATTGATACCAACTGGCAGGATGCTATCATGGAACGCGCAGCAGTACAAAATTATGCAGTCAGTGTGCGCGGTGGTAATGATAGAACCCGCTACTTCTATTCAATGGGATATTCCGGAGATAATGGAGTGATTCGTGGAAGTAATTATTCCAAATTGACCGCCCGCTTACGATTGGAATCCGACCTGATTAAAAACAGGCTTAAAGCCGGTATTAACATAAGTCCTTCGTTTTCAAAACAAAGGAATACGGTTACCGGTTCCGGAGATGTTTTCTCTTCAGTTATCGGAACGGCCTTATTTATGCCGCCGATCATCCCTGTATACAATGCTGATGGTACTTATGGTTCTACCTATGGTAAAGCCGGTTTAATGGCACTGGGTGGCAATCCCGTGCAGCTGGCGAATGAATATGAGAACAAAAACACCAGCTTCACGAATATGATGAACAGCTACCTGGATCTTACCATTACAGAAGGACTGAATTTGAAAACCTCCATTGGAACGGTAATTAACAACAGTAGCAGCAATTACTTTTTGCCTTCTACCTGCTGGAGACCTTTTGCTCCCCCTCCAACTTATGCTGATGGCTCATCTGCCTATGGTAATGGATTGAATTGGTTATCAGAAACATTCCTGAACTATACCAAGTCGTATAATTTGCATAAACTGGATTTTACTGCAGGTTTTACAGCTCAGAAAGACCAGGCAACGGGTAATTATCTGTATTCAAATAAGTATCCTAATAATCTGGTGCATACGCTTAATGCTGCTACAATCACAGCCGGTAACAGCAGTGTTTCCGAATGGTCGATGCTATCTTATCTGGCAAGAGCAAATTACTCATTCTCAGATAAATATTTCTTTACCGCTACTATAAGAAGAGACGGAAGCTCCAGATTTGGATCCAATGTACGGTATGGTACCTTCCCTTCTGTTGCAGCTGCCTGGAGAGTTTCTCAGGAATCATTCATGAAGAATGTGAAAGCGGTCAGCGACCTTAAAATCAGGGCCAGTTATGGTAAAACCGGTAACAACGATATCGGGAATTACTCTGCTATCGGACTGGTTGGAATTACCAATCAAACCTTTGGGATGGGCTCCGGAACCAATTATTCCGGTATATATCCATCAACCCTGAGTAATCCGGGACTTTCCTGGGAATCTTCAAAGCAGTTCGATATCGGTATTGACCTTGGACTGTTTAAAGACAGGATAAACGTTGTTTTCGATTTTTATAACAACCACACTTCCGACCTTTTATTAAGAGTGAATTTGCCTACCACAACCGGTTTTTCAACATCATTGCAGAATATCGGAGAGGTTCAGAACCGCGGTTATGAACTTTCGGTATTTACCAAGAATACAACCGGAGCTTTTGGCTGGAGCACCAGCGTTAACGCATCCTTTAATGACAATAAGGTACTTAAACTCGGACCAAACGGTGATCCGATTTATGACTTTTACGGTACCAGGATAACTGCTGTTGGCCATGAAATTGGCGCATCCAACGGATTACATGTGATCGGCATACTGACTCAGAAGGACATTGATTCCGGTGTTGCTGTTTTCCCCGGAGAACTTGCAGGAGATGTGAAATATGAGGACGTAAATAAAGATGGTGTTATCAGCAACTTTAACGGTCCTGATGGTATCAATATTGGGAATTCAAGCTCAAAGTGGAGCTTTGGATTGTCCAACATGTTTACCTACAAGAACTTCGATCTGACCATATTTGTCCACGGACAAACCGGAGGCCGGTCAACCGACCTTTTAGGCCAAGGCATGTGGGGCGGCGGTGGAAACAATATCTGGAGTTCATGGCTGGAAAATCGTTATATCGACGATGCTCATCCTGGCGACGGTATGACTCCACGTCTTACCTTTGGATTGGGGGGATTGCCTGATGACCGTTTGATTCAAAAAACGGACTTTATCAGAATTGCCAATATAACTTTGGGTTATACTCTTCCGTTGAAAGACAACTCTGCAATGTCTGGATTGAGAGCTTTTGTATCAATCGAGAATCTGGCAACATGGGACTCTTTTAATGGGTACAATCCACAGGTTAAAAACAATGCACAAAGCGCTACTTTGGGCGGATTTACTTTAGGAGGCGGATATCCTCTGCCCAGAACAATTTCCCTTGGATTTAATGTTACCTTTTAATTACGCTAATTATGAAAAGAATATTTCAGACTATATTAACTACTGTGATCCTTCTTGGAATACTTAGTAGTTGTAAGGATTTTCTGAGCCTGGCGCCTGTTTCACAGGCAAATACTGATGATTTCTATAAAACAGCCGCCGACATTGATAATGCAGTTATTGCTGCATATAAGTATCAGAAAAACATATTTTCGGCCGACTTTTGCGGCCAGCACCTGCTGGATGAACAGCGGTCGGATAATACGGGTTTTTCGAATCTGACCGATGAAGTGGATAATTTCACTAAAGACACCGGTAAAGAATGGTATATGTGGTCCTGGGACAAATGTTACAAAGCAATTTATACTTGTAATATTGGTATTGAAAAAGCTCCGGGAGTTACCATCTCGGATCAATTGCTGAACCAGTATCTGGGTGAATTGAGATTTCTGCGGGCCATTACCTATTTTGAACTGGTCAGAAATTATGGCGGCGTACCTCTGGTCCTTGAAACCCCGAAATCTTTGGATCGCGCTGCGGTAAATGTATCGCGTAATACCGCTGCTGAGGTTTATGATCAGATTGTTGCTGACCTTCTGTTTGCTGAAGCAAATCTTCCCGTCTCCTATGCCGATGCCAAATATATTGGCCGCGCTACAAAGGGAGCTGCCGACGGGTATCTCGGTAAAGTGTATCTGACCATTGGTAAAAAGAGTGAGGCTGAAGCTGCACTGAGAAAAGTGCTGACCGACGGGTATCAGTTATTGCCTGTTTTTGCCGATGTTTTCGATGCCAATAACGGCAACAGTAAGGAAAGCGTTTTTGAACTTCAGTTTAAATCCACAACCGATGCCTGTCCGTTTATTTATATCTATACCTCGATGCAGGTTGATGTTAAGCCTGGAATCGGTTATAATAAGGGCACACAGGATTTGTACGACTCATTTGAGGCAGGGGACCCGAGACGGGACTTAACCATGGCAAAAGATAAAGTGGGCCTTTATTATTGTGTAAAATATAAAGATCCTGCTGCCAATCCTGTCAGCGACGCCAACAACAATATTCCGCTCATGAGGTATTCTGAAGTATTGTTATTGCTTGCTGAAAGCCTTGGCGAAACTGCCGAATCCTACAGCCTGATCAATCAGGTGAGAAGCAGAGTTGGCCTTGCCAATATAAGCAGCTCAACACCAGGCACTTTTGTTCAGAAACTATTGCATGAACGACGTGTTGAACTGGCTTATGAGAATCATCGCTGGCATGATTTGTTAAGATTTGGCGTGGCTATCGAGGTTATGAATGCGTTTTTCGTGAAAGAGAAAAACGGGGCAGTAACCATTGGTCCTAATGACTTGCTATTCCCGATCCCGAATTTTACAATGCTTAATAATCCTAATCTGAAACAGAATCCTGGTTATCCGGGAGGCTAGTTAGCATTTTATGGAGATTCTGATGCAGGAGGCTTCTTCTGCATCAGAATCTTTTTTTTTACCAGTTTTTATCTTTGTTCTGTGCAGGTACCGGTGGTCCTTCGGTCTGCCATTGTTTCCCCAACCGTTAAATGCTGATCCATCATGCAACAAAGAAATGTAACAGTGCTGGTGATCACAGCTATACTTGCCATCTTTTCTATTTCAGCCTGTAAAAATAATCACCAGGCCGGGTTGGGCGATTTTCAAAAAGTATCTTTTGTCTCCTTGCTCTCCGAGATGACTAACCGGGAGGCTATCACCAGATTTCCGGATTTTACCCTTAAACAGTTAAGCAGCTGGGACCGCACACAAACGGGACCGGATGACCCGAAGACCTGGTTCAATAATGCAGACTATGGCTATTACCTTAGGAAAGAGGTAAAAAACGGAAGAGACGAATACGTGATCATGGACGAAAAAGGTCCGGGATGCATCGTGCGCTGGTGGGTTCCCCTGGAATATACTTATAAGAATCGTAAGGTCAGAATTTATATTGATGGACAGGAAGAGCCCGCAATAGAGGAAAATTATCACGATCTGATCAGTGGGAAAGCATTCGTTAAAGAGCCTTTTGCCTTTATCTCTTCCGATGAAAGGGATTCAAGCCGGCAATATAGCCTGCCTGTTGGCCATCCCAAACAAATCGGTGCGGATTTTTATCTGCCCATATCATTCTCAAAAAGCTGTAAAATCACGCTTGACGATAATCCATTTTATTACATAATCGATTACCGGCTTTACCATCCCGGGAAAATAGTTGAGTCATTCAGCAGGAAGGTCTATAACAGCGCTCAGAAAGAGATTTCGCGCACTGCTGAAATGCTGAAAGGAAACGAAACGTTTTCTTATGATATTAGCCGGAAACAAAAAATTTTGCCGGGTCAGGCTTTGAAGATTGAGCTGCCGGATGGTAGCAACGCAGTTCGCTCAATACGGGTAAGGTTTGAGGCTGAACCGGATAAGCTGACCCTGCGTTCCAGTGTTTTGCAATTCCTCTTTGATAATACAGAGACAGGATGGTGCCCGGTTTCTGAATTCTTTGGCGGTGGTGTATACCTTCGACCGGTAAAGAACCGGATGAGCCAGGTGACTGCCGGGGGCCTGTTGCAATCGAACTGGGTAATGCCTTACCAGCAATCTGCCAGCATACAATTAAGAAACTATGGATCCAGCCCCATAACTGTCGAAATGAGTATTGCTGTCACCCCCTGTCACTGGGAGCCAAACTCAATGTACTTTCACACCAGCTGGCATGAGGATGCTCCAATAAATACCACCACACCTATTGACTGGAATTATATAAAGGTTGAAGGGAAAGGTGTTTATGCCGGGGATGTTCTAACCGTTCATGCTTTTTCCAAAGGTTGGTGGGGTGAGGGCGATGAAAAAATCTACCTTGATAATGAGAAATTCCCGTCGCAATTGGGAACCGGCCTGGAAGACTATTACGGATATGCATGGGGAATGGCCCACCAGTTCAGTTCTCCGTTTATTTCAGTACCCTTGCGTGATGCGAGGGGAAAGGCCGATTGGAGCGGTTATACCACCGTTTCCAGAATCCGGCTCCTCGATGCCATCCCGTTTAATTCTGCCTTGAATGTGAACGTTGAAGCATGGTTGCATGATTCAACAGTTTCCTTCTCCAATGCGACCTATTGGTATGCAATGCCCGGGGTAACCAGTAACTCCGCAAAAGTTGAGAAAACAATTAAGCGGACTCTGCCCGATTATCATTCTCAATCAATGGAGGTTATGCCTGGCACAACCTATCCCGATCCGACACGCAACGGACTGATAAAGCCGGAAGGTGATGGTTCCATCAGGTATGCCGGCAACCATCCCGACTTCCTTGCCTGGCGTTCCCCTGAAGAGATAAAACCACTGGATGCTGATGCGGATGGTCTTTATGGTACAGCCGGCTACTCCCTTTTTAATGTAAAGCTATTTCATGCAAGAGCCATGAAATTTCTTGAAGACTCAGCAAAAACCTTACCTGATTTTGTGGGATCCTTAAGGCTATTTGGTGAAAAGCACTCATTATTGCAGGATTCCTGGCTCATCGATCCGAAACAGCCTGACGTTAAAATAATTACCGGAGCAACCATTGTTGAAGGCAAAGCCGGAATTGAGAAAGAAATAGTGCAGATAAAGCTTGCCCCGAATTTGCCGGGTGTATTCAGATTGGGAATAATGACCGATAATCTGGATGATTATAACAGAATCAGTAAAAGTATCAGGGTCAGGATTTCCGGCAGGGGAGATAGTGGGAATGTTCCACTTTCCCGGTCGAA
>CAILAQ010000567.1 GCA_903832165.1 uncultured Bacteroidota bacterium
CTTTCCAGGCGTGCGCCTTCGACCACTCGGCCATCTCTCCAAAAAACGCGGCGCAAGTTACTGAAAAAAATGAAATCCCAGCGCATCAGAGCGTAATTTCGCCGCTGACGGATCGATTTAACTTCTCTTTTACCGCATCCGGACTGGCATATTCGCCCAGCAGAAACATTAATTTGGTTACTGCGGCTTCGGTGGTGAGGTCGCGACCGTTGATCACCCCGGCTTCATGGAGCAGCCTGCTGGTTTCGTATTTACCCGGGTTCACTCTTCCGGCAGGGCATTGTGTAACATTAAGGATGATGACACCCCGCTCGCAAGCCGACCGGATCTCTCCGATAAATGATTCATCGGTGGAAGCATTGCCTGCGCCGAAAGTCTCGAGCACCACTCCTTTTATCCAGGGAAGCGACAGAACGGCATGCACAAACTCCTGACGAATGCCGGGAAAAAGTTTCAGGATGGCAACCTGGTCGTTCAAATCGGTATGCACTTTCAGCGGCTTCTCGTTGACCGGGTAGTGGATGGCGCCATAATTATAATGTATGCTGATACCGGCTTCGGCTAGTGGCGGGTAGTTCTCCGACACAAAGGCATTGAAATATTCGGCATTATGTTTTGAGGTACGGTTGCCCCGATACAGTTTGTTCTGGAAAAAGATACCAACCTCCGGCACCATGGCCTGCTTGTTTTTCCTTTCGGCTGCAATCTCGATAGCGGTCAGCAGGTTTTCTTTCCCATCAGTTCGAAGCACGCCGATAGGCAGCTGCGATCCGGTGAAAATGACCGGCTTATTGAGATTCTTGAGCATGAAACTCAGTGCTGATGCAGTATAGCACATAGTATCCGTGCCATGGAGAATGACAAACCCATCGTGATTATTATATTCCCTTTCGATGACCTTCGCCAGCTCGATCCAGAAATCAGGGGTGATATTGGAAGAATCAACCGGTGGATTAAAAGTATATGTATGGAGGTTCAGGTCGAACTTCCGCAATTCCGGCAGCTGGCTTGATATTTCTTTGAAATCAACCGGCACCAGTGAACCGGTCAGCGGTTCGTTGATCATCCCGATGGTTCCCCCGGTATAAATAATCAGTATTGAGCGTTTTTCTTGAGAATCCATTATTTCCTTGTATTCAAAATATTGATCCGATAATTAGATTCCGAAAATTCTCCGGCTGTTTTCGGTTGTCAGTTTTCCGATATCTTCAACCGGCATGTCATAAAATCCAGCCACTCTAATGGCGGTGTTCACTATATATGCCGGCTCGTTCCGCTGGCCCCTGAAAGGCACCGGTGCCAGGTAGGGCGAATCGGTTTCAAGAACAATCCATTTTGGATCGATATGAGGCAGCACCTGATCGAGCCCTGAATTTTTAAAAGTGGATACGCCGCCAATCCCGAGGTGAAATCCCATTTCGATAATTTCCTTTGCCTGATCCAGGGTGCCGGAGAAGCAATGAAAAATACCGGTCAGGTTAGGCAGCGCCGCTTTAGTGATAATCTCCACCGTTTCCGCGTGACTGTTCCTCACATGGATCACCACCGGCAGGCTTCTTGCGGAGGCCCATCCGAGCTGAATTTTGAGAGCCTCTTCCTGCTGATCACGAAAAGTTTTATCCCAGTAAAGATCGATGCCAATTTCGCCTATCCCGTAAAATTTATGCTGATCAAGCATGGTTTCAACATGAGCGAGTTCATCCTGAAAGTTTTCATTCACCGAGGTAGGGTGTAAGCCCATCAGCGGGAAGCAATTATCGGGGTAATCTCCGGCAACCTGCATCAGGGCCGGGGTGGTTGACTGGTCGACATTGGGCAGGAATATACGGGTAACGCCAGCGGCAAAAGCACGTTGCAAGGTTTCGCTCCGGTCGGCGTTGAACTCCGGCAGGTAGATATGGGAGTGGGTGTCGGTTAACATTTAGAGTTGCCAACTTTATAGATTTGGCACAAAGGTAGGCGTTTACTTATAGTTGCCAACTTTAATCAGAACGGCTTGGGTAGGCAGAGGGGCGTGCTTAAAGTTGGCAACTTTGGTAAAGCTTGCCGGGTGCCGCTCTTATCAGCCCTTTGAACTCGAGCGTCAGCAAAAGGTAGGAGATCCGCTGCACGGGAAGCTCCGCGAGCCGGCAGATCTGGTCGACCGTTAATGGCGGCCCGGACAGTAATCCGAAGATGGTTAGTTCTTCCGGGTCGAGTTGCTGAAAGAGCATGGGTTCGGGGTAGCTGAGCCTGGCGGGACCCTGAGCCCATCCGAGGAGATATTCAATATCCTCCGCACTCTCGACCAGTGATCCCCGGTTGGCTTTGATCAGATAATTGCATCCCTTCGACATGAGATCGTCGGGCCGGCCGGGGATAACCATTACATCGCGGTCGTAGGAATTGGCCATTTCGGCAGTGGCGAGGGCGCCTCCTTTGATTCCTGACTCAATAACCAGGGTAGCTTCGGAGAGGCCGGCAATGATCCTGTTACGGCGGATGAAATTTTTAGGATCGGGGGTATTGTGACTGAAAAAGTCGGAGAACAGGCCTCCCTGCTCCAAGATTCTGCCGGCGGTTTGTTTGTGAACGGCAGGATAGAGGGTGTGGAATCCGTGTCCGAGAACGGCGATAGTCTGGAATCCCACCTCCAGAGCAGCCAGGTGTGCCTGTATATCTATTCCGTATGCCAGTCCGGAGGTGATCACCACCTTGTGACCTTTATCGGCGAGTCCGCGGATAATCTCCCGGGTAATTTCTTTTCCGCGGGTGCTGGGGTTGCGCGTTCCCACGATACTCAGCATTCTGGCTCCCGGCTCCGGAAGTTGGCCTCTGCGAAAAAATACAATGGGCGCATCGGGGCACTGGGCAAGCAGTGGAGGATAATCGGCATCGAAAAGAAAATGGCAGCTAAGATTCTCTTTTTCGAGATAACAGATCTCCTCCTCGGCACGCCTGAACGTATCGGCATTCAGAAGACGGTCGGCGAGCAGGGTTCCGATCCCCTGGATTGACAGAAGTTCGGGCCGTTTCAGTTTGAAAATATCAGCAGCAGTGGCACACCGCGACATGAGCGCGCGGGCAATATTGGCTCCGATACCGGGGATCAGGGCCAGGGCCAGTTTGGGTATTGTTGTATTTGCATCCATATATAATAGTATAGATGCAATGCCGGTAGCAAAATGGAGGAATTAATCAGATTGCGATATTAATTTTTTCTTTCTGCAATCTTTTCTTGGCCAGATCCACGAGATGATTTCGCTGTAATGAGTTGAGGCCCGGTGCTTTAATCGAAACTCCCAGCATGGTGGTATATTGAGCCAGCGCTTCCTTTTTTCTGCCGGCTTCAATCAGGATAGAGAACCGGTGAAAATGATAAATCATGTTGTTGGGATATCGCAGGATAAGTTGATCCGCAATGCTTAATGCCCGGTCGAAATTCTCCTCCAGCTGATAATTTATCTTCATCAGGTAGTATAGCGACTCATTCTTAATCAGGATATTATCCATCAGAGAGCATTTGTTGAGCAAGGTGAATCCCAGTTCGCGATTGCTCTTTGGTGCCAGGGAGAAAAATGGAGTGAAAACCGGATATTTTATCAGGGTAACCGAGGCGAAGTAATTGTATAATCCACTAACCATCATGAACTTGTCATATCGATCGGCATTCTTGAGTGCAATTTCCAGAAAATCCAGGGTATGACTAAGGTTGACTATCCCCTTAAAATATCTTTCCGCATAGATATCCACTCTGGTGAGATAAGCATAGCAGTGGATCATGGTAAACACCTCCTCATCGTTCATTTTATCCACCGGCAGATAGCTGAACCGGGTAATAATACGGTTGAGTATCACGGCCATCAGGTTGTCATAATCACGGGATTCATCGCCCGATATGAGCCACCACCACAGGAGGTTTACATGCGCCAGATCGATCCATGTCTGATCGATATTTGTGGCGTTCAGGGCTTTTAATTTAGATTCTGCTTCAGGCAGATTATAGCGGTACATCGCTTCGAAGACTTCGATGACGGCTTTTGGCTCTTTTGAAACCTGGTACTGGGCATGCGCTGGAGTGAAAAAAGACAATAGACAGAAGACGAGAGACAGAAGACGGAAGACAGAAGACTGGAGACTGGAGACTGAAGACGGATCTCCCTTATCGGTGGGAAGGTTAATTGGTTTCACCGGCGATGATATCAATGACCTGGTTGAATATCTTGTTGCGGTTTTCGGCGCGTTTATTTTTCGCCATTTCGGCGGCGCGCTGGAATCCTCCCTGGTAATATCGCTGGAACCACGGAAGGGCGGTAAAGAGGGCATCGATGGGGGAGGTTATGGATATGACGTAAAATCCGAGGGCCACGAACGATCCGGTAAGCAGCAGGGAGTTGATGCCTGAGAGAACCTCGCCGGAATAGAACTGACCGGCACCGGGAATAATGATGCTAAACCAGGAGGCCGCTTTAGGGTTTGGACGGTAAAATTTCTTTTGATCGGCAAATATCTCTTTGATTTTCTGCTTATTGGCGGGAATTTCCGAAGCTTTAACGAAATATTCGGCAGATTTTGGGAAGTCCTCCAGCCCGAACCAGCTCATGCCGATATAGAAGTTTTTTTTATTCTCGATCGTGGAGCTGGAACCGGCATCCATGCTGTATAGCTCCATCAGGGCATACTTATAATTGCCGCTTCTGAGAAAACAGGCAGCTTTTTTGAAGATCAGCTCCTTCTTGATGCTGTCGCTGGTTTGGACGAAATAGCTGTGATCGAAATATTCCAGTGCTTTTTCCGGCTGGTCTGAGGCGAGGAAGCAATCTGCGATCCTTTCCAGCACGCTGGCATCAATATCGGGTCGCATAAAATAGGCAGCACGCTCGTAAACAGGCAGGGCGGCATCGGTTTGACCGGCCGTAAAGAGGCTGTCGGCAAATGCACGTGTTTCTCTGACGTTTTGGGCCGTTGCCAGCTGTGAGAGAACAAATAGGCTAATGAGTAATGAGAACGCCTTCAGTTTCATGCCTGATCCGGTCGGTTTGATTTACATTATAGAGTGTTGCAGATTTCCAGGAGCCGAAAAGGTTAGCGGTATAGAATCCGGTTGCGAGTCCGCCGAAAATCCAACCGGTTACACTGCTGATGCCGTACTTCGAAAATCCCCGGTACGACTGGAATGCGCTGGTGGCGACGAAAAGGAGCGACATTAATCCGTCCTTCCAATCGTGCGAATATATTTTACCCATGCCCGGTACTAAGCAGGAGAGGGCAACGGCTGCGGCGGGACTTTTACGGTGTATGTCCTTTGTTTTCGAATAGATATCAAGCAGCTGCGGATTCATGGAGGCCACGGTGAAAGAGGGATTTCTTGATTTCACCGGCTGATTGATCCAATCGCCCTGCATAAGCCAGGCGCCCAGTTTCCAGGTGGATTTTTCGGCACCGCTTAAGTCGGCGGAACGATCCATCACTGATCCAAAGGCAGCGAAATCGCCGATGGTGAGGGCCAGCTGTGCTGCTTCGAGGGAGAATGCTTTGGTGAGCGGAGCCGACGGATACCATAAGTTCAGCTTTTTCCATCCTTCGACGGGTTTATCGCTTAAGCGGAAGGATTTGAGGAGGTTCAGGCGGGCCATGGTATCAAACGGATTCAAAAAAAGCACCCGGTCCCACTCTGCGGCAGCTAATTGATATTCATGTGATTGCATAAGATATTGCGCGAACTCCCTTGAATGGGATTCGTCGTAGATATTTTGTCCCGACAGAGGGGCAGCCAGGGCGAGGGTTAGAGCCAGTATGGTAAGGAATGTTTTCAGGGCGAGAGGGTTATCGGGTATCGGGTATCGGGTTTCGGGTATCGGGTGTCGGGTTTCGGGTATCGGTTATCGGTTACCGGTTTATTTTGGTAACGGGATCATAGAATCGCTGGGTAGGTTCATGAATATGGTATTTCTCCGGACTGATTCCATTACATCTTGTGAGCCGGTCGATTGCATCAAAGATACCTGCAATGCCGTTCATTTTTATTGTATTCAGGGCATAAACGGAGCAACTGGGGTAAAAAGTGCAACGTACCCCATCCTGCGATGAAATAAATACCTTATAAAAAGCGAAGCCACTGGTGAGAATCAGGCGGAATTCGTTTTTTGGATCAATTTTCAAGGAATACTCCGGCCGGCCTGGTGCGGGCTTGAAAAGGTTCCTGAAACTGTTGATATCAGGAGCTTTTTGCGCAGGTGCATTAAAAGTGAAGGCCGCTGATATTATAAAAATACTTATTATCGTTTTCCATTTCATCGACTACGATATTCTTATACGATGTAACCTGATAGCTGTCGCGCCCCTCGATAGTGTTAATTTCAACGATTTTTCCGGGGAAAGATAAACCGCTGGATACCAGATACTCTTCGAAGAACTGTTTTCGGATCACGACACCTGCCGGATTCTGGAAGATGACGCCGAAAAGTTGCTTGTTTTTTACAGATACCAGGATGTTTCCCAGAGATTGCCGGGCTTTTTCGGGGGGCGACCAGGTGGTGATGACCAGATCATTTTCCTTCGATACGTCCGAAGCGGTGTATCGCGTATTCCGGAGACCGTAATCCTGCATTCTGCTGTTAAGGGCCAGATGAAAAACGGTGAATTCGGCCATCGCAAAGGTTGCTGTTTTAGTCACCAGTTTATCGTTGCGTATCTGATAGACCATGGTATCAGCGGTGAGCCAGATTTCGCGCTCAGGAAAAGTTACATAATATATAATCTGCCTGAGGTTCTTGTCGTAGAAAACCTGCCCCATTGTGAGTGCCTGCCCGCCTGATGCGGTTTTAACCTTAACACTGAAATCGGCACGAATCCTGTTGTACTGCTGCCCCATTAATAATCCGGAAGGCAGGGAAAACAGGAAAGCAAGAAGGAGCGTCTGGCGAAGGGAGGCTTTCATGGGTATTAAAAAAAAACTGTCTCATAATAGCAGAGATGCTTTTATGAGACAGTTTTCAAGGGGTAAAATTACACGGATCCGAGTCCTCCAAGTGCCAGTGCATAAACCAGATAGAAAGCACTATAGGCAACAGCTCCAACGACGCAACCAATGATTGCGGACTTGGTTTCAGCTTTGTCTTTGCCTACCAGGTAAACGACCAGAACGCCGACCCAGCTGAATACGCAGCCCCAGAGGAAACCAGGAATGCCGAATACTTTGTCATTGGTCAGGTTGAATCCGCTGATTCCATTGGTGTTGCCAACCATAGAAGCAAGAGCATTGCCATTGGTTGTCATTTCGCCAAGGGTAATACCGGGATTTTCCATAACATAACCTTCGAGCTGGTTTAACTGAGCCATCTGGTTTTCAACCGTAACGGCATCATAATGGAAAAGATCGGCCTGATTGGCCATACTCTTGCTAACCCCGATCAGCAAAAGCATACATGATAAAATTAAGAGTTTTCTCATAGGGTAAGTGATTAGGACATTAATTGGGCTAAAGGTAAAAAAAATGTAATTGCAATGGACTTTTCAAACTATTTTATGAATATAAAGCAAAAAACAATTCTGGCACGATTTTTATAAACGATAGTTGAAGTGAAACACTCTATTTTTGTGAAACAGTTTAAATCAAACCATCCAATGAAAACCTTTAAAAACCCAACTCTGTTTATGATTCTGGCTGTGGCCGGAATTCTTTTCTTTTCGGGCTGTACGAGCATGACCATGATCCAAACCGTTCCTGACGGGGCCAAGGTTTATGTCAATGATGAACTCGGAGGGCAGACGCCTTATACGATGGTTGACACGAAGATTATCGGGACATCTACCGTATTGCGGTTTGAGAAGCCCGGGTATAAATCGTTGAGTACAGTGATCTCCAGAACGGAGGAAATTGATCCCGGTCCGGTCGTTTGTGGATTTTTATTCACGCCGTTATGGTGGTTATGGGCCATGAAGTACAAGCCGGTTCATGCTTATGAGCTGGTGCCGGAGAAATAAGCCGATAAAAAATTGTAATCGTTTTTCCATTTTGGTTTGCATAGTGCATCTATACTCTTAGACGATGTCATTATGCAATGGAGGGGTTGTGTTCTTATTGCATAATTAACTTTTATGTTAATTTATTAGGAAGGCAATCTTTTAGTGAATAGCTTTGCAACGATTATAAGGCTCGAAGAATCGCCGGATTGGAGATTGAAATATGACAGAAAAGAAGGACATAGCAAAGCGAATCAGGCAAAGGATGAAACCTGAAAATCATCAGTTTATCTCCAAGAATCTGGCGATAACAGAACAGGTGTATTCTTTACTCAAAGAAAAGGGCTGGTCTCAAAAGGAATTTGCTAAACGGCTGGGGAAGCATGAAAGCGAAGTCAGCAGATGGTTATCTGGGTTGCACAACCTGACTCTGGAGAGTATAGTGAAGATGGAAGTTGTTTTAGAAACAGAAATTTTAGTTACCCCAAATGAATCCTACTTCTCAACTCCTGTTCTATCCTGCTGATTGTTTCCTCGTCGCATAAGGTGAGCGAAACCGGAGGGTAAATGGCGATCTGCCCGTCGAGGTTTTCATGAAGGATCAGCTCCTTTTTCCATCCTCCCCAGGAAACCCTGATCTCATATTTTTCCAGCATCTCAGTCGCAATTTCAATGCGTCTGAAGCTGGAAGTCATCGGGTTGATGGGGTTATAAAAGACGGAGATTCTTGCGTCGGTGAATTTAAACCTGACGGAGGTCAGCCGGAAAACGTAGGCGGCAACCCAGCCAACGAGCACCAGAGCACCTGAAATGAAGGTCGGTATCCAGGTATTGATCAGAAGGAAAAGGGCGGGCAGGCTGCTGCAGAGTAGGAGCACAAAGGGCAGCGTGATCAGGAGCAGTTTGGCCCGGGAGACTTGGGGTTTATTGTCGAGTTCCATGGGGTTTGAAATGAAGTATGATGGTTGAGATTCGAATTCAGAATTCCGAGTTCCGAGGGTGGAGATTCAAGTGTGCATGAAGTGATGATCGAATTCCAAAATTAACCATCGGTATTTTTCAACTTCATGGTGACCTGAATATTGTACTTCGGAATTCGTAATTCTCAATTCGAATCTCTAACTTTTTCTTCTCAGATACTCCTGCCTCGCCATCTGCAGCTCCCTGCTGCTCTGACCGGCAACGGCGGTGTTCTCTTCGGCCCGGCGGATGAGGTAGGGCAGCACGTGCCTGACCGGTCCGTAGGGTAAATATTTCGCAACATTATATCCTTCGGCAGCCATGTTGAAACTGATGTTGTCGCTCATTCCGAAAAGCTGGCTGATCCAGATCTTTGGTTCATTCTTTGCCAGGCCTTTCTTTTCCATCAGGTCGGCAAGGAGCTGGTTCGACTCAACATTGTGGGTGCCGCTGAAGACCGAAATCCGGTCGAGATGATCAATTGTGTACCGGAGCCCATCGTCATACATGCGGTCGGTAGTTGCTTTATCAGGGTTAATCGGACTGGGATATTTGTATTTTAAGGCACGGGCGCGTTCACGTTCCATGTAGGCGCCGCGTACGAACTTGATACCCAGATAGTAATTTCCTTCGACGGCCTTGCGGTACGATTCACTGAGAAATTCGAGCCGGTCTGTCCGGTACATCTGAAGGGTATTGTATACGATCGCTTTCTTCTTGTTGTATTTCTCCATCATGCGGGTGACCACCTCGTCAATAAAAGGCTGGAATCTGACATCTTCAGCATCCACCATGATAGGAACATCGGCATCAAAAGCTGCTTTGCAGAGAGTTTCTACACGCTGGCAAAACAGGTCGGCTTCGGCGAGCTCTTCAGCTGATTTCAGTTTGCCGTTGACCCCGTTTTCCAGGATGTGTTCCAATGTAAAAGCGGTCGGTTTGAAAACAGTAAAGGGGATATTCCGGTTGACCCGGGCATTTTCAATGGTCCGTAATGTTTCGGCCAGAGCTGCCTTGATAGCGGCCGGACTTTCTCCGCCCTCAACAGAGTAGTCGAGGATGCACCGGACGTCGTATTTTTCCATATTCCGGGAGACTTTCATGCACTCATCGATACTTTCGCCGCCGCAGAAATGACGATAAATCGTTGGTTTGATCATCCACGATATCGGCAGGTGAAGGTTTACCGCCAGATAGGTAAGCCGCTTGCCCAGCTTAACAACATTGGGGTTTCCAACCATTCGGAAAAGCCAGTAGGCAAATTTTAATTCACCGTCGGATTTGTATTTAAATGCTGTCTCGAGATTATCAAACTGAATCATTCGTATAAATTTTGCCTGCAAAGGTAGTGGATTATTTATTTACCTTTCGCCAGATTAACACAATCATGAACTCTGTTTACCGAATAAAAGAAGTGAGCATGACCCGTGATCTTAAGCAAGATCTGCGGGAGATTACCTCCGGATTTCCGGACGGCAAAATATTCCTGATTTTCGAGACGAATACCTGGAACCTCTGCTGGCCGCTGATCCGGGATTTTCGTACTATCCCTGAAAAGAATATCCTGGTTTTAAAGGCGGGTGAAGAGAATAAAACGATCGAACAGGTGATGGAAGTGTGGAATGTTCTCGGACGTGCAGGTGCCGATCGCAGTTCGCTGGTTATCAATGTTGGTGGCGGCATGCTTACTGATCTCGGGGCATTTGCCACCGGGACCCTGAAGCGTGGCCTTGCCTGCATCAATATACCCACTACTTTGCTGGCCATGGTGGATGCCAGTGCCGGGGGGAAATCTGGAATTAATTTTCGCGGATTAAAGAATGAGATCGGGGTGATCAGGCAGCCGCTTCACGTGTTTTTGTATCTGCCATTTTTGCGTACTCTGGATCGTGAAAATCTTTTATCCGGATATGCCGAGATGCTTAAAGCCGGGCTGATCGCCGACCGCCATCTGTGGGAAGAATTAAAGGCTTTTGAATTGAACGGATACGATGAAGAGGAGCTGGGGCGGCTGATCTGGAGATCTATCGAGATAAAAACAGACGTTGTGGAAGCCGATCCGGAAGAGCATGGAATACGGAAATCGTTGAATTTCGGGCATACTTTCGGACATGCGCTGGAGAGTGAATCGATGCATGCCGGGCACCCGCTGGCGCACGGTTATGCGGTGGCGTACGGGATGGTGAAGGAGGCGATACTTTCGCACCATAAACTCGGGTTGCCGATGGCCGCTGTGGATGATATTGAGGATGCC
>CAILAQ010000568.1 GCA_903832165.1 uncultured Bacteroidota bacterium
CTTTTTGGGATTTGGAAAACAGGGGTTTGATCCTATCCAGGGAATTGTATCAGCGTAAAATAAAACCTTTTGCCGGGCAAAATCTGGTAAAAGTTCTGACCGGACAGCGGAGGGTTGGGAAAAGTTACATTTTGTATCAGCTGATGAAGGATTTGAGGGAGAAGGACCCATCCATGCATGTTATTTATATCGATAAAGAGGACATGGCATTTGATCTGATCAGGAATGCACAAGACCTTGACGAATATGTAAAAAAAGAAACGCGAAATGGCGTACAAAATATTATCATAATTGATGAAGTACAGGAGATTGAACATTTTGAAAAGGCGCTTCGGAGCTTCATTCTGAATCCTTCTTTCGATGTATATTGTACCGGCAGCAATGCGAATCTGCTTTCATCCGACCTGGCTTCGTTATTAGGTGGCCGGTATATTGAAATCCGGGTTTTTGGTCTGGGTTATCTGGAGTTTCTGCAATTCAACCAATTGGAAAACCACCAGGACAGCCTGCTCAGCTACCTGCGTATTGGTGGGATGCCACACCTTCATCGATTACCCCAGGATGAAGAAATACAGTTTGAGTATTTACGCAACCTCCTTAATACCATACTATACAAGGATATAGTCCGGCGATTTGGTATTCGGAATATCCGATTCCTTGACCAGCTGATCCGATTTCTGGCCAGTCATTGCGGAAGTATATTTTCTGCAAACAGCATCAGTGATTTTCTGAAGTCGCAGCATATCCGGATGGCTCCTAACCAGATTCAGGTTTATGTGGAACATCTGCTCTCCGCATTTCTCATTGGCAGATCGGAGAGATATGACTTATCCGGAAAACGCATATTTGAATTTGGCGAGAAATACTATTTCGAGGACCTTGGCTTGCGTAATACATTAGTGGGGTTTAAAACCGGCGACATAAACCAATTAATTGAAAATGCAGTATTTAATCATCTTCAGATGCTTGGCTACCAAGTTACTACCGGCCAGTCAGGTAAGGTAGAAGTTGACTTTATCGGAGAGAAGAAAAACGAAAAAATATACATCCAGGCCACTTATCTTCTTGAATCTGAAAGCACTGTTATGCGAGAATTCGGCAATCTGCTTTCAATCAAGGACAATCACCCCAAATGGGTAGTCTCAATGGATCCGCAGGGTACCTCGTCCTATGAGGGTATAAAGCATATCGCGCTCAGGGAATTTCTGAGTAAGGAGTCTTTAGAAGGATGAGATTGGAGAACCAATGATGAGATTCGAGGACCAATTCTGAATGCTGAAGTGGGAGGGTCAAGTGGGCATTGAAGCTGCCTACCGCCAACTGAGAACTGAGTACTGCAGACTGCCCTTAGGCTACTTCATAAATGACTGAATTAGTCTGATCCATTTTGGTTGATGCATTTAAGACCTCAATGCCCACGATTCCTCCGTTTGCATCATAATCAAAAATGATTCCCTGCCTTTCTTCCTCGCTGGCGGCAATTTTGGTTTCAGAAAACAGGATATAAATAATATCAGTTTCTTTATCATACCTGATTTTCATATCTATCGATTTTTGAGGTTTTATAAACAGTCACTATCAATTTTGGGTCCAATTCCCGGTTAACAAATACGCGATAAAGATAACGCTTATCAGGCTCAA
>CAILAQ010000569.1 GCA_903832165.1 uncultured Bacteroidota bacterium
AATATAATAAGGCCATTCTCCAATCCCGATATACCTCAGATCATTTGCGGGGATTTCAATACTGACCGGGAATTGACCGAGCAATATCTAAACATGCTTAAAATCCTGAACTGTGAAGATGGTAACCTCTCTGGTGATGAAAAGATCACTTTTGGATTTCCGATTAACAAGAAGGTTCAAAAAGCTATCGAGAAACCAAGGCAGCTGGATTATATCCTTACCAAGAATTCCGATGTATTGGATGTTATTAAAAGAAAGGTAAGCGTTATCCAGGGAATGGTAGCAGCTAAAGACATCATTCTTTCTGATCATTACGGGATTGAGGCAACCATTGTATTCAAGCCTTCCGTAACAATTGCCGGCAGCCTACAATAACCAAAATGTTGGCTACTCCATTCAACTTCTTAACAATTTAGTAACATCGTTTTAACGATGACGTTATATTCAAGAAGTTATTTTGTATCGTAATAAAAGAAATTGATCACAAATTAAATTGGACTATGAAATCGATTAAATCAACACTTCTCTTGCTGGTGCTGCTGACAGCTCCTTTTGCTGCCTTGAGGCTCAGTGCACAGGTCACGGAATCAAAACCGGATACCATTTATCCGATTCTTGAAAAGGCTCAGTCTGACCTAGCCATTCTTAACCGTCTTAAAATTAGCGGCTATATCCAGACACAGTTCCAGAAAGCGGATACCGCAGGTATTGAATCTTTTGCCGGAGGAAACTTTGGAGCTGGTATTGATAACCGTTTTGCTGTTCGTCGCGGCCGAGTAAAATTTACCTATGATTATGCTTTTTCACAATTTGTTCTACAGATGGATGTAACTGAAAAAGGTGTTGGTATCAAAGATGCCTACGTTAGTTTTACTGATCCATGGTTGAATTGTTTTGCAGTAACTGCAGGGGTAATGGACCGTCCTTTCGGTTATGAAATCTCCTATTCATCAAGTTCAAGAGAGAGTCCGGAACGTTCCAGAATGTTTCAGACCATATTCCCGGGCGAGCGCGATTTGGGAGCCAAACTGACCTTTAATCCTCCTAAGACTTCCAGATTCAATTTCTTAAAAGTTGATGCTGGTTTATATAACGGTATCGGACCTAATGCCGTTGATTTCGACGGTTTCAAAGATTTTATCGGTCATGCCATGATCAATAAATCAAGCAAAAACGAAAAACTCAAAGTTGGAGTAGGATTATCCTATTACAATGGCGGATGGAAACAGGGAACAAAATATCTATATAACATGAGTGATATTGCTCTCGGAACCGGCAACGTTATGGCATTTGCAGTTGACTCCACTACCTCCAAGGTTGGAACCAAACTTCGCAGGGAATATTTTGGTGCCGATGCACAGGTATCATTTGATTTTCCGTTTGGTCTGACGACCTTGCGCGGAGAATACATCCAGGGTAAGCAGCCAGGTGTTGCAACCAGCTCAACCAGTCCTGCTGCACAGCCAGGAGATGCATATCTCAGGAATTTCAATGGTGGATATTTTTACTGGATTCAGAATATCATGCAGTCGAAGTTTCAGACTGTCGTGAAATATGATTTCTATGATCCAAATACCAACGTTGCAGGAGATAATATCGGAGTTAAGCTTTCGGGTAAAAACAAGGCAACTAACGCTGCTGACATCAAGTACTCAACTCTTGGTTTAGGTTTGGTTTACAAATGGAACAGCCAGGTGAGAATCACCGCTTACTATGATATGGTTACCAATGAAACCACTGCAGCACTTCCAAATGCAAGCACACTGAAAGATCTTGCAAAAGACCGTAAGGACAATGTAATCACTTTGCGTATTCAATACAAATTCTGATTTGGCACATACTTAACGTTAACTTAACATACCCGGAAACGGGGTACCAATTATCGAGGTTATATTTGCAAAATATTTAGAAAGATGAAAAACAAGAATTTAAAATTGATGGCCCTGGCACTGATGCTTCCGGCCATGATGACAGCCCAGTCCTTTAAAATAAAGGGTAGCGACACTTGCCTTCCATTATCGCAGGCTGAAGCAGAATCCTTTATGAAGAAAGACGCCAATGCATCTATCGCAGTTACAGGTGGCGGATCAGGTGTTGGTTTGGCTGCATTGATTTCAGGAACTACCGACATTGCACAATCATCCCGTTCCATGAAAATGGACGAAAAACTCAAGATGCAAGAAGCCGGAAAAGCCTTTAAAGAAGTTATTATTGCTTACGATGCACTCGCAGTAATAGTTAACCCTTCAAATAAGGTTAGTCAGCTTACCCGTGAGCAACTTGAAGGTATTTTCACCGGAAAGATCGCCAACTGGAAAGAAGTCGGCGGAGAAGACCTGAAGATCATTGTTTATTCAAGGGAAACCAGTTCAGGTACTTATGAATTTTTCAAAACTCATGTTCTTAATATGAAGAACTTTGCTGCCAACGCATTACTGATGCCTGCAACCGGTGCAATTGTTCAGTCCGTTGGCCAGACCAAAGGAGCAATCGGGTATGTCGGACTGGCATATCTCGAAAAAAACGTTAAGGCTCTTAACGTATCCTATGACAAGGGTAAATCATTTGTTCAGCCTTCAGTAGCAGCAGCAATGGATAAAACATATCCTATCACTCGTCCATTGTATTATTATTATCTTACTAAAATTGAGAAAACCGTTTCTCCATTTGTGAATTATATCCTTTCAACTGAAGGCCAGAAATTGGTTGAGGAAGTTGGATATGTTCCTTTGAAGAAGTAACCCGGTTAATAAAACAAAATGAATCCGTTAAAACGGTTTATTGAGAAAATAACTAAGGGAATTCTATTCACCAGCAGCATGGTCACCAGCGTGACCGTGCTGTTGGTCGTTTTATTCCTTTTCAAGGAGGGATTAGGTTTATTTAATCAGACTTCTGTTGAAAAGCATCTGGTTATTGCGGTGAACCCATTGAATCCTGTGAGTGCACTGTCGTCAACTGAAGTTAAAAGCATCTTCAATCAGGACATAACGAACTGGAAAGAGGTTGGCGGAGGTGATCTGGAGATCATGCCGAGATCAATTGATGAACTGGCTGCAGCATTTACAGAAGAACAACTGGGAGAGGGATTTAAAAACCTTGCCGCTCTGATAGAGACATATGTAAATGAAAATCCGGGAGTAATCGCATCAATACCTGAAAGCTACCTTAAAAGCGATTTTAAGGGAAAACTTATTCCACTCAAAAAGATATCAGTAAGAGAATTCCTTACCGGAACCGAATGGATACCGACAGCGCATCCGGCGGCTGTTTTTGGGGCATGGCCCCTGATTTTAGGTACCCTTTGGGTGAGCATCGGGGCTATACTTCTGGCACTCCCCATCGGCTTGATAACAGCCATTTATATGTCCGAAGTTGCCGGACCGAAATTCAGAAATATTCTCAAACCTGTGATCGAATTATTATCCGGAATTCCTTCTGTGGTTTATGGTTTCTTTGGGTTGGTTGTTCTGGTTCCGTTGATACAAAAACTTTTTAAACTTGGCGTTGGAGAAACTGCATTAGCCGGGAGTATTGTTCTGGCAATAATGGCATTGCCAACCATAATAACTATAGCTGAAGATGCTCTCCGTACAACACCCCGTGCATTAAAAGAAGCAAGTCTTGCTCTTGGAGCATCGCACTGGCAAACATTGACCAGAGTTATCATTCCATATGCCAAATCAGGTATTATTGCTGCCGTAATTCTGGGTATCGGCCGGGCCGTGGGTGAAACAATGGCTGTCCTGATGGTTACCGGAAATGCTTCAGTGGTACCTCATACTTTTCTTGAACCGGTAAGGACCATTCCAGCGACAATTGCTGCAGAGCTTGGAGAAGCCCCGTTTGGCGGAACCCATTTTAAAGCTCTGTTTGCTTTGGGAATTATCTTGTTTATCATGACTTTCGTTTTTAACACCCTGGTGGAAACTGTTAAAACCAAGAAGATATGACAAACAAACAGTTAAAACAGAGTCTGGCTTTTAGTTTTTTCAGATTCGTAAGTCTTTCGGTTGTAGCCATTCTGTTCGTTATTCTTGGCTTCATCGTACTTCGGGGGATTAAGGTGATTAATTGGGAATTTCTGACTGCGATGCCTAAGGATCAGATGACAGGCGGAGGAATTTATCCAGCCATCATTGGAACACTTTGCCTGATTGCCGGAAGCATGATTTTTGCATTCCCAATTGGAGTTATGTCAGCTATTTACATGAATGAATATCTGAAGGAGTCCTTTCTGAAGAAGTTGATCAGAACGATGACTAACAACCTTGCCGGAATTCCTTCCATTGTCTTCGGATTGTTTGGGATGGCCCTTTTTGTTAACACCTTGAAATTCGGAGATTCAATCATCGCTGGATCACTTACTTTAGGGCTGATGGTGTTACCTGTAATCATCCGAACAACAGAAGAGGCATTAAAATCGGTTGATGATTCACTCAGAATTGGAAGTTATGCTTTGGGTGCCACAAGATTACAAACTATAAGAAGAGTTGTTCTGCCTGTTGCATTTCCAAACATTCTTACCGGAATGATCCTCTCGATTGGTCGTGTTTCTGGCG
>CAILAQ010000570.1 GCA_903832165.1 uncultured Bacteroidota bacterium
CCTGCAGATAGTCGTTCAGCATTGAAATATGTGATTGCCGACAGTTATGAAATGGGGTCCCAGAACTGGTCAGATGAATATGCTCTCAGGTTCAAGGAAAGATATGGCTATGATGCAAAGAAATATTTCCCTGTTTTATCAGGAAGAATAGTTGGCAGTGCTGAGGAATCCGAACGGTTTCTATGGGATCTCCGGCGAGCTGTGGCTGATGATGTCGCCTATGAATATGTTGGTGGACTCCGGAAAATCAGCAATGAAAATAATCTTCAGACCTGGCTCGAAAACTATGGCCACTGGGGGTTTCCTTCAGAGTTCCTGATGTACGGAGGACAGTCAAATCTCATTGGCGGGGAATTCTGGAACGAAGGTGAACTTGGCAATATTGAATGTAAGGCATCCTCTTCTGCTGCTCATATCTATGGTAAACCAAGAACCTCAGCGGAATCATTTACAGCTGCCGGTAATTCGTATCTGAGATATCCGGCTCTGCTGAAACGTCGTGGTGACTGGTCTTTTACTGAAGGAATAAATCACGTGGTGGTTCATGTTTATATTCATCAGCCCGATGAAAACCGCATTCCGGGGATCAATGCATGGTTCAGTACTGAATTTAATCGTCACAATACGTGGTTTAAGCAGGGTAAGGTATGGTTCGATTATGAACGTCGGTGCCAGCACTTACTGCAACAGGGAAAATATGCAGCAGATGTGTGTTATTTCATTGGAGAGGATGCTCCAAAAATGACCGGTGAAAGAAATCCGGAATTGCCAGCCGGATATTCTTACGACTATATCAATGCCGAAGTGATTATGACCAGGATGGCTGTTAAGGATGGTCGTTTTGTACTGCCTGATGGGATGACCTATCGTTTAATGGTTCTTCCTCCGCTCAAAACAATTCGTCCGGAAGTATTGGAGAAACTCGCCGCATTGGTTAAAGAGGGTGGGGTAATCCTTGGACCCAAGCCAGAAAAATCACCCAGCCTGGAAGGATATCCTAAGTGTGATGAGCAAGTTAAACATGTCGCTGATGAGCTATGGGGTGCCAGCATTGCAGATACCCGGGCTATTGAAAAAGGTTGGGTACTTACTTATACAGATCTTCAGCAGGCAATGGACTTTATCAAAGTCCCGGCTGATTTTAATCCGGAAGGGAAATATCCTGTCGTTTGGACTCACCGGACCAAACCAGGTATGGAAATATATTTCGTTTCCAATCAAGGCAAAGAGAAACTGGTTTTTATGCCATCATTCAGAATTGCAGGAAAGCAGCCTCAATTGTGGGATGCGGTTACAGGAAAAATAAGGTTACTGAAGGAATTCAAATTTGAGGGTGACCGTACTTTTGTTCCTTTAACCATGGAGCCCGGACAAAGCTGGTTTATCATTTTTTCAGATCAGAAATCAGGTACATCTGCAGAAAGTTTTGAATCAAACTTCCCGGAGAAAGAAACAATCATGGAAGTTAAAGGTCCCTGGAAAGTCGATTTTGTCAATAAGAAGATCGGACCTGATCAGCCGGTAGTTTTTGAAAAACTGATCGACCTGGGTAAGAACGCTGCAGACAATATCAGGTTTTACTCCGGGACAATGGTTTATACTGCTGATTTCGATCTTGCTCAGGTACCGGATTCAAAGCATGTATATATTGACCTGGGCGAGGTGAAAGTGATTGCACACGTGAAAATAAACGGTCAGGAGGCAGGAGGGATCTGGATGTACCCCTGGACTGCTGAAGTGACAGGCATGCTCAAAAAGGGAAATAATACCGTTGAAATTGAAGTGGCCAATCTTTGGCGAAACCGGATGATTCTGGATAGTCAGTTGCCTGAAAAAGAAAGATATACCTGGACAATAGTCTCTGACGCCAGGCTAGGGGAAACACCACC
The DNA here is from genome assembly GCA_903832165.1 of uncultured Bacteroidota bacterium. Taxonomy (GTDB): domain Bacteria; phylum Bacteroidota; class Bacteroidia; order Bacteroidales; family UBA12481; genus UBA12481. The sequence goes on from CAILAQ010000570.1 coordinate 1,890, forward strand.
AGCATCGGGATTGATGGGTCCGGTAACTATAAAGGAGATTAAATAATTATGAACGGCTTTGTAAAAATTAGTCTGGCTTGTATGCTGATAATCAGCTTCAGCGGATCAAGCCCGGATCAAAAAAAGGTAATCCCGTTTCCCGGCGCATTGAAAGATGCAGGTGTTACTCTTTCTGACCTTAAAAATGGACAGAAGCAAGGCTTAATACTTGGTAACGGCGACCTTTACGGCATCGTCATGGAAAAGGACGGCAATTTGTTCATGCGCATCACCAAAAATGATATCTGGGATGCCAGGATGGACTTGTCGGAGGATGGAGCGATGCCCAAAGTGGATATTGCCGGAAATATTATTTCCGGAACAGTTGGCGGCCCTCCGAGTTATAACAAAACCTTTCCGCAACCCCGCTGTGCTGCAGGATTATTGCTTGGCCCAGTCCCCTTAGCAACATTTAAGGCATCTCTGGATATCGAAAAGGCATCTGTTACGGTACAGCCGGCGACTGGCACGAAAACTATCATCCGTATTTTGAACGACCGGAATGTTGTCCTGATTAAAGGTCCCGGTAAGGTTAACCTGGAGGCGATAAAAGCTGCAACACTGCCTGATGCTCAACTGGGAAAGACAGGGGATGTTTCGTGGCTATTAATGAAAATGCCCGGGGATATCGATTACAGGGGAATGGAATACGCATTAGCTGTTGCCACCAAAGGAGATTTAACGGCTGTTTCGTTGGTAACTTCATTTGATATCCGGAGCAGTGATGTTTTGAATAGGGCTATCCTACTGGCAAAATCAACCATTGAATCAAAGGAAAGCACCCTCATCAGCCTGCATGAGAACGGCTGGAAAGATTATTGGTCAAGAAGTGGCATTCAGCTGGCCGATAGTGTTATGCAAAACTGGTGGTACCGGATGATCTATTTTGCCGGCACTGTTTGCAAGCCTGGAACTTCACCCATGAATCTCATGGCGCCGCTGGCCACGGATGTAACCCCATGGCATTCAGACTATCATCATAATTACAATTCGTGGCAGGTATTCTGGCCGTTGCCGGGATCCAATCACGGAGAGCTGGCCGATCCCTGGATTTCCTACCTGAACGACATGATTCCGAGGTTCCGGTTTCTGGCAAAGGAAACCTATGATTGCGAAGGGATGTTTTGTCCGATCTCCTCGTTCCTGCATGAACCAAATCCTGCTTTATCAAAAAGCATCAATAAGAGGCAGATGTCGATGAACCCCTGGGGAATGACCATTGGCTCCACTGCGATGAATGTTCAGAATGCATGGCAGATGTACCTGTGCAATCCTGATACGGCTTATCTGAGGTCGAAAATTTACCCGATCATACGCGAGAGTGCCCGTTTTTATGTTTCGTTCATGGAGAAGTGCAAAAAGGACGCAAAGGGCAAAATACTTTTAGGACCTTCCTATAGCCCCGAACACGGTGAATTGGATATTTTTAATTGTCCGTTTGATATCGCTTATGTTCATTACACCTTCGATGCCCTGATTAAGGCTTCCTCCGAGCTGAAAGCTGATGAAGATCTTGCTTCAAAATGCAAAATTTGCAAGTTGTTGCTGGCTGAATACCCTACGGCAACTGACGAATCCGGCAAATCCGTTGTGGTTGACTGGGAGGGGTGCAAGTACAATGAGGTTCCGGTGCACAATATTACAGTGCCTGCTGCGCCGGTATTCCCATGCGATCAGGTCACCTGGTTTTCCCCAGAGCCCGTTAAGGAACTTTTCAGGCGGACGATCAGGATCACCCGTCATAATTTCAATAATTCAAATGTGATTTTCAACATCGCAAAGGCCCGGCTTTCAATGCCTGACGCTGTAACTGATGCCAGAAAATGGTTTGTTTCCAGGGAACTTCCTAATGGATTATTTGAATGGCAGGGACATGCGCATGGAACCTATATGGGGGAAATGACTGGGATTGCCGGATTGATAAACGAGTTTCTTTTGCAAAGTGTTCAGAATAAAATTCGCCTGTTTCCTTGCTGGCCTTCCGATAAGGATGCCCGCTTCAGCGGTCTCAGAGCCCAGGGAGGGTTTATTGTTTCAGCGGATTTTGCAGGCGGTCATGTTATCTCAGCAACTGTAAAAAGCAGTGCGGGCAAGGAGCTCAGATTGCTCAGCCCATGGAAAACCGTCTATATAAACGGTAAGAAATCAGACATTGGATCGGATGGTCTGGTGACTGTGCAAACTAAGGCCGGTGAGGCATATCGCTTTGCGGAAACCAACAGGGATTAACTTTCTTGTTTTCCAAATGTTTTAATGAGTCAGGTTAAATTGATATGGCATCAACAGTAAAGAAGAATTTTCCGGTCACCGGCTTAAGCTGCGCATCCTGTGCTGCCAACATTGAAAGAAGCCTTAAAAGTCAGAACGGGGTTACGACAGCTTCTGTTAATTATGCCAATTCAACAGCTTGGGTGGAATACGTTCCCGGTGCCGTGAAACCTCAGGATTTGAAGTCTGCCATCCAATCCATCGGTTATGATTTACTGGTTGAGGATGAGGGCCAGAGCCAGCAGGAAGAGATTCAACAAAAACATTATACGGAACTGAAGAGAAATACAATCCGGGCTTCTGTTCTGGCACTTCCAGTGGTTGTTATTGCCATGTTCCTGATGGATATCCCTTATGCCAACTGGATCATGCTCGTTCTTGCTGCCCCTGTCGTGGGCTGGTTTGGGCGCAGTTTTTTCATTAACGGCTTTAATCAGGCCAGGCATGGAAAAGCCAATATGGATACACTGGTCGCCATGAGTACAGGGATTTCTTTTCTGTTTAGTGCTTTCAATACATTTTTTCCACAGATCTGGCATGCACGTGGACTGCATCCACCTGTATATTTTGAGGCCTCAGCAGTGGTGATCGCTTTTATAATGCTCGGCAAAGTATTGGAAGAAAGAGCAAAATCAAATACCTCGTCGGCCATTAAGAAGCTGATCGGATTACAACCGAAGACAGTGCATTTGGTTAATGAACATGGGGTTGAATCGGAAGTTTCTGTTTCATTAGTGAGGGTGGGGGACCGGTTGGTTGTTAAACCCGGCGAAAGAATACCTGTCGATGGAGAGCTCTTTTCAGGTTCATCTTTTGTCGATGAAAGCACGATCACGGGAGAATCGTTGCCGGCTGAAAAGTCTGTCGGAGACCAAATTTTTGCCGGCACGATGAATCAAAAAGGAAGCTTTGTATTCAGCGCAAAAAAAGTTGGGGGTGATACCATTCTGGCACATATTATAAAAATGGTACAAGAGGCACAGGGCAGTAAGCCTCCTGTACAAAAACTGGTAGATAAGATTGCCGGGATATTTGTTCCTGTGGTAATGACAATTGCCTTAATCAGTTTTGCCGTGTGGATGATTTTCGGAGGGGAAAATGCTATTACCCAGGCATTATTAGCCATGGTATCAGTTTTGGTAATTGCGTGCCCCTGTGCACTGGGACTGGCCACTCCGACTGCAATCATGGTTGGCATGGGTAAAGGTGCAGAGAACGGGATATTGATTAAAGATGCCGA
>CAILAQ010000571.1 GCA_903832165.1 uncultured Bacteroidota bacterium
ACATCATATTGCTTTTGCTGTCGACAATATCGCCGAAGCTTTGTCTGAAACGGAATCAAAAGGAGTAAGGCTGATTGATAAGACCCCAAGGAAAGGTGCCGAGGGGTTGAATATCGGATTCCTGCATCCGAAAAATACCATGGGTGTCCTAACGGAATTCTGCTCAACTAAATAATATCTTTTACTATGTCGGGTCTGGAAAAAATAAAGGAACTCATCGACAAGCGTGAACAGGCTAAGCTTGGAGGTGGTCCGAAAAGAATTGATTCGCAGCACGCCAAAGGAAAAATGACTGCCAGGGAGCGTATCGATATGCTTCTTGATGAAGGCAGCTTTGAAGAATATGACATGTTTGTTACCCACCGTTGCACGCATTTTGGCATGGAATCCCAGCAAGTGCTGTCTGACGGAGTTATAACCGGCCACGGGACAATTGATGGACGTATCGTTTTTGTCTTTTCTCAGGATTTTACAGTGTTCGGAGGTGCCCTGTCTGAAACTTTTGCGCAGAAAATTTGCAAAGTCATGGACCAGGCCATGAAAGTGGGTGCTCCGGTAATCGGAATAAACGACAGCGGTGGAGCCAGGATCCAGGAAGGGGTAAATTCTCTTGCGGGTTATGCAGAGATTTTTGAACGCAATATTCTTGCTTCCGGGGTCGTCCCGCAAATCAGCGCCATTTTCGGACCCTGTGCCGGTGGAGCGGTTTATTCACCAGCTCTCACCGATGCGATCATCATGAGCGAAACTAATTCCTATATGTTCGTGACCGGTCCTAAAGTTACAAAAACCGTAACCGGCGAAGATATTTCGGTTGAAAATCTCGGCGGCCCGCTCGTTCACGGAAGGAAATCCGGCGTAGCTCACTTTATTGCGCGTGACGAGGAGGAAGGGTTGATGCTGATCAGGAAACTTCTCAGTTATCTTCCCAGCAATAATCTGGAGGAAGCACCGGTTGTTGAAAATTTAGATCCCTCAGACCGGATATGCGACTACCTGAACGATGTGATTCCTGAAAGCTCAAACCAGCCTTATGATGTTAAGGATGTAATTCATGAACTCGTTGATAATCATGAGTTTTTTGAAATGCATCGGAATTATGCGCAGAATATCGTTGTTGGTTTTGGCCGCTTTAATGGTGCATCTGTAGGAATCGTTGCTAACCAGCCCAGTCATATGGCCGGGGTTCTTGATATCGATGCTTCCAAGAAAGCCGGTCGGTTCGTCCGCTTTTGCGATTGCTTTAATGTTCCGATCCTGACTTTGGTGGATGTTCCCGGTTTCTTGCCAGGTAGTGCACAGGAATTCGGTGGGATTATAACCAACGGTGCAAAACTTCTTTATGCTTACGGTGAAGCCACCGTGCCCAAAGTTACCGTGACCTTGCGTAAATCATACGGTGGTGCCCATGATGTTATGAGCTGTAAGCAATTGCGCGGAGATATCAACTACGCCTGGCCATCTGCCGAAATTGCGGTAATGGGCGCCCGTGGGGCAATTGAAATTCTTGAAGGCAAAGCATTGATGGAAATCAAGGATCCTGACGAACGGAAAAGATATTTCGATCTCAAAGAAAAAGAGTATCGGGAGAAATTTGCCAATCCCTATGAAGCCGCACGATTTGGATATATCGATGATGTGATCGAACCACGAAATACAAGATTCAGAATCGTGAGGGCATTTCAAACCCTCTCCACCAAGAAAGATTCGAACCCCCCTAAAAAACACGGGAATATTCCACTTTAATCTTCTGAATCATGGGTATACTGCTAATCGTTTCCTCGCCTGACTTAAAGCTGGGATTAGTGATCGCAGCTGTTGGCATCGTGATTGTTTTTAGTGCGCTGGCCATGCTGACCTTTATTTTCAACCAAATTCCAAAGCTATTCAAGATCCAGTTACGCAGTAAGCTCCGCAAATCAGGAAAAATCAAGGAAAATGAGGAATGCTGTACCGACCTGAGCGGCGAGACAAATGCAGCTATAGCATTGGCCCTTCACTTATTTATGAGTGAACTTCATGATATGGAATCAAATGTTATGACGATTGAAAAGGTTTCGAGGCGATATTCCCCATGGAATTCTAAGATATACGGAATACGAAATCTGAATTACCGGAAATAGTTTATAATTTATTGAGAATGAAATCTTTTAAATTCACGATTCAGGGCAATAATTACGAGGTCGATGTTAAATCCATCGATCAGAACCTGGCCCAGGTTGAAGTGAACGGCACAAATTATGAGGTGGAAATTCATCATCAGGTTCAACTGTCCAAAACACCGATCCTTGTGAGAAATCCTGTTAAAACGCCGGAACCGGTCCATATGTCGGCCGGAACAAAATTCCTTGCCGTTAGAACACCATTGCCTGGTAATATCCTGACCATCAGTAAAAAAAATGGCGATCCAGTTAAACAAGGCGACATTGTTATGATTTACGAGGCAATGAAAATGGAAAATAAAATTCTTGCTGAAAAGGATGGAGTTATCCGGAATATGAAGGTGAATCAGGGGGATAATATCCTTCAGGATGATATTTTATTTGAAATAGAATAAGGCCCTATGAAAAGAGCTTTAACAGTATTTGGAATCCTCCTTTTTCTTGGCCTGGTCAGCTGGGCTGTTCCAAATCAGAATTTGGGTGATATCGCTGACAATGCTCAGAAAGGAATCGGAAATTTTCTGCACTATAGCGGATTTGCCAACGCTTCGCTTAAACATCTCCTGATGATAATTGTGGGATTGATATTCCTTTACCTTGCCATACGGCACACTTTTGAACCGCTTTTACTGGTGCCGATCGGCATGGGGATTCTGATCGGTAATATTCCATTTTTACTAAATTCAGGAATGGAGATAGGAATTTACGAAAAAGGCAGCGTGTTGAATTACTTGTACTTTGGTGTTACAGCAGGAATCTATCCGCCATTAATTTTTCTGGGCCTGGGAGCAATGACCGATTTCTCCTATCTCATATCAAATCCAAAGACGATGTTGTTAGGCGCTGCTGCCCAGCTTGGTATTTTTGTGACACTCCTTGCTGCCATTTATCTCGGATTCACACTTCCTGAAGCAGCTGCTATTGGGATCATCGGTGGTGCTGACGGGCCAACAGCGATTTATACTGCTTCCAGACTGGCTAACGGAGTTAAAATGTGGAACGGTGTGCAAAGCGCAAATCTTATCGGTCCAATTGCAATCGCTGCCTATTCCTATATGGCGCTTGTCCCGGTTATTCAGCCTCCCATAATGCGCCTTTTGACAACAAAAAAGGAGCGGAGGATCCGAATGAAATCACCCCGGCAGGTTTCGCGATTGGAAAAAATCCTTTTCCCGGTCATAGGCTTGCTCCTTACCTGCTTTATCTCCCCCAGTGCCTTGCCCCTGC
>CAILAQ010000572.1 GCA_903832165.1 uncultured Bacteroidota bacterium
ATAACACTCCCATCGATGCCGACCTGCCTGATGCCGTAAAGGCCTGGAATGAGCAATATGCATACCCGCACCTGGTAATCGCCGGTGCCGATGAGATCATGCAGATGATCGAATCAAAATATGGCAGTCAGCTGCCTTTCGTCAGAGGCGATTTTACCGAATACTGGACCGATGGGCTGGGTACCGCTGCAGGCCTTACCGCTATCAACCGGAATGCTAAGGAGCGCCTGGTGCAGGCCGAAGTATTATGGACCATGCTCCGGCCCGGAAAACCCATGCCAGCATCGGAATTCAATGAGGCCTGGAGATATATCGCACTTGGAACAGAACATACCTGGTGTGCAGAGAATCCCACGGAACCCTACTTTCAGGATGCTATCTGGAAAGTAAAACAGAGCTACTTTCGCGAGGCTGCCGACCGTACACAGGTTCTTTTTGATGCTGCACTGGCACCGGCAACCGATAAATCAACCGGAGCGCTTGGCCCTGTGGAAGGCCCCTCAAATGGCGGCATAACCGTGCTGAATACCAACTCCTGGTCGCATGGAGGACTGGTAACCCTTTCCATCGCGGAAAGCCAGAAGGGCGACCGTGTAAACGATGTTAACGGAAATCAGGTGCCTTCACAGCGCCTGTCAACAGGTGAACTGGTATTTCTGACCTCGGAGATACCTGCTTTCGGGTCTTCCCTTTACCGTGTCGTGCCTGGGAAAAGCCCGGGCGCCAATGGCTGCAGAATAGACGGAAACACTCTTTTAAGCAATAAATTGAAAGTGGTTATCCACCCCGCAACCGGAAATATTACCCAACTGGTCAATCTGGCCACCGGCCGGAACTTTGCAAATCCAACCGTGAACGGAGGACTCAACGCCTTTCGATGGATGCCCGGCGACAACGATAATGCACGGCCGGATTCAGCAATCGTCCTCTCTGTAGTGGAATCAGGTCCGCTGGTGGTGGAAATGAAAATTTCCTCCAAAGCAGCCGGATGCCGCTCTGTTACCCGTTCGGTCAGGCTGATTCAGGGCCTGCCCTGGCTTGAGATTTCCAATACGGTGGATAAATTGCCACTCCCGGCTAAAGATGGCATACACTTCGGATTTGGATTCGATATACCCAATGCCGTTACCCGCGTGGATATCCCCTGGGGAATCATGCAGGTGGAAACCGATCAGTGGCCGGCTGCAAACCGGAATTACCTTGCCGTTCAGCGATGGGTCGATCTGTCAAACGATCATGAAGGGATCACCTGGTGTTCCCTCGATGCTGCCTTGTTTGAGCACGGTGAAATGACTGCTAACCAAACCGGCACCTGGTCCGGTGAACGTAAACCCTGGCTGAAAAAGCTGGAGCCTTCTTCAACGGTTTATTCATGGGTGATGAACAACCACTGGTTTACCAACTTTCCGCTCACACAGGACGGACCGGTAACATTCCGGTACCGAATCCTGCCTCATGATGCCTTTGATGCCGGTGCTGCCAACCGGTTCGGACTGGAGCAGTCGCAGCCGCTGGTGCCGCTTGCCGCCAACAATAACGCCGTTAAAAACCCAATCATTTCTCTCGAAAGCTCACCGGCAATAACCGCTACGGTCGTTAAATCTTCGGCCGATGGGAAATCAATGATCATCCATCTTCGGTCTGTATCCAGTGCCGATGAAAAAGTGAAAATCATCCGGACCAACGGAAAATCCATTCAGGAAGTGGTGGTCCCGGCTAACGGAATGCTGGTAGTGAAGCAGGAATGGAAAATTTAAGAAGGTACCGGCAAGGTAATCGTAAACCGGCTCCCTTTGCCTTCTTCACTTTCGACGGAAATATTTCCTTTGTGCTTCCGGATCAACTCCTGACACAGTAATAAGCCAAATCCTGAGCTGGATTCACCATCTGTTCCTTCACGATTGGTTTGACGATCCAGCCGGAACAAATTTTCAACCATAGTTCTGCTCATTCCAATCCCGGTATCAATGATTGAAATTTCAACATAATCACTTCCCGTGGTTCCTGCTGAAATTATTATCTGACCATTAAAAGGCGTGAATTTCATGGCATTCGAAATCAGGTTCCTGAGAATGGTATTCAGCATGTCCCTGTCTGCAAAAACCGTCAGAGAATCCTGAAAGTCTTTCGAAATGGATATATTCTTCCTTTTTGCGTTCTCTATTTCCAGCAGAATGATATCCGTAATCAGAGGCTTAAGCAGCATGCTCTCGGGGCCAAATTGAATCAAGCCCAGATTGACTCGCGACCATTTCAGCAGATTCTCAAGAAGATTGTAAATTCTTAAACTTGAATTTCTGACGCCTTCAGCTATTTTCATGGCCACCTTAGGTTCCATATTTGTTAAATCATCAGCCAGGATTTGTGTTAATCCTAAAAGACTATTGAAGGGACTGCGCAGATCGTGGGCCAGAATTCCGTAAAATCTGTCCTTTTCGGCGTGGAGCTGAATGAGCTCTTCGTTCTTTAAACGGATCTCTTCTTCAGCTTTTTTTCGGGTTGTAATATCAAATACATTGATCAGGCAATAATCAGTGTCATCGTTTGAGATACCGCTGACCAATACGGATCTGGGAATGTTACCCTCTGTCCTTAGCACGAGCTCGCAATTCTGCAAGGCTCTGGTTTCAAAAATTCTTAATAAAAAGCTTTCAAATACAGGTAAGGATCCAAAGGTTATAAATACGCTGAAAATTCTGTTTACCAATTTACTGCGTGGCTTTCCGAGAAGATTCGCGAATGCCAGATTCAGCTTCAGGATTTCACCACTGGCAGAAAGGCTCACGTATCCGACGGGTGCGAAATCGTATAATTCGGTGTATTGCAGAGTAATGTTGTGTTCAGAAGATCTGGAAAGCTTGAGTTCATCATTCTGCATCTCCAGCTCAAGCTGATGAACTTCCAGCTCATGGATCAATTTCAGAAACTCGGCTTCGTAAGCAGGTTCACCGGTTTCGTGAAATCTCTTAGGAAGATTTTTTCCGGGCTTTTTCTTCATAATAAGCGCCTAACAATATCAGGTTTATCTGGTTTTTCTCAGAGCCTCATTGGCCTCCTTCAATTCCAATTCCAGTTTCTTTGCAATCGTGATTTCGTTAAATGTGATAACCAGTCCGTCAATGCGGTCATCCAGGGTACGGTAGGGCATAATCCTGATACTATACCACCTTCCGTCCATCGTGGAAATTGCTGTTTCAATGGAAGTCAGGGTCCTGAGTACCTGGCCGGCATGATCGCCTATCTCCGGGTAATTTAAATCATTTACCTGGTCGGTAAAAGGCCTGCCGATATCCGATTGACGAAGTTTAAAGATATGAGTAACCTGATCGGTGAACCGCCGGATATTCATGTTGCGGTCGAGGAACAGCGTGGCAATCTCCGTACTGTTCAATAAATTTTTCATATCGTCGGAGGCTCTGATGTAATCATTGACCTTGCTCTGCAATTCAATGTTTACCGTTTGCAATTCCTCATTCAGACTCTGCATTTCTTCTTTCGAGGTGGTGAGCTCCTCATTGGTCGACTGGAGTTCCTCATTGGTGGATTGAAGCTCTTCGTTGGTCGATTTTAATTCTTCCTGTGAGGTTTGCATTTCCTCACGCATGGCTTGAATCTCTTCTTCTTTGCCCTGCAGGTCGATCTCTATTTTTTTGACCTTGGCGAAAAAATAGGTCTTCCCTTTCTTTTCATCAGCCGGATCGGGTTCAAAAGGAGCAGGAACGTCTGAAAAGACGATGATGATCATCCCCCTTAAAGATGGTGGACCATCAATCCGCTGAACGGTAATATCCACAAATTGGGTGCCGCCGTTTGTCCCTACCTTTACGCTACGCAGAATCACCGGATCAAAATTGTGCAATGATTTCCGGAAGGCCGCCGGAATTATCTGCCTTAATTCATCGCGCAGCATGGCATAAATATTCATGTTGGCTTTGCCGGCTACCGGATCGATGTATTTCCCCGTTCGGCCGGTAATGTATATAATGTCGCCCTGTTGGTTAACCAGCATGCTCGCAGGTGCAAAGCGCTGCAGAACCATCTGATCTGTAAGCGATTGTATGTTTTCGATCATTTTTGCAGGTTTCTTCTCCGAGCTGTTGGCTTTAGCAATAAAATACGAGGTTGGCAGTTCTATCTTCCCCATACCAATCGGCGCCGGATCACGTTTGTAAATTTTCAGGCGGGGTTCAATCGCGATGAATCCATCTTTTTCAATGCCTACCGTTTCTGAGGTACCCAGAATTAAAAGTCCGTCGGGATTCAGACTGTAATGGAACAGGTCGATCAGTTTGTTCTGCAACTCAGTTTCCATGTAAATCATCATATTCCGGCACGAAAGAATATCGAGCTTCGTAAAAGGTGCATCTTTAATTACATTTTGAGGCGCAAAAACCACCATTTCCCGGATGGATGAGTTAATATGGTAGAATTCACCCACAGGAGTGAAAAACCGGCTGATCCGTTCATCAGTCACATCGGCGATAATGTTTTTAGAATAAACACCCTTGCGGGCTCGTTCAATCGCTTCCTGATCGAGATCCGTAGCAAAAATCTGCAGGGACAAATTCTTGGGTTTCTTTAAATTCTCGTAGGCCTCCCTGAACGTTATAGCCAGCGAATAAGCTTCTTCTCCCGTTGAGCAACCTGTAACCCAGGCACGCAGTGCATAGCCATCAGGTAACTGGCTCATCATCTGTGGCAGTATATTGTTGCGGAGCTCAACCCAAACTGCAGTATCGCGAAAAAAATTCGTCACCCCGATCAGAAGCTCCTTGAAAAGCAATTCAACTTCTTTCGGGTTTTCCTGTAAGAAACGGACATAATCCTGAAGCCTGTCAAGCTGATGTATTCCTTTTCGCCTTTCGATGCGACGGATCAGCGTATTTTTTTTGTATAGTGAAAAGTCGTGTCCGGTTTGCTGCCGCAGGAGGATAATGATTTTATCGAGACTGCTCCTGGTTTTAGTTTCTAATTCG
>CAILAQ010000573.1 GCA_903832165.1 uncultured Bacteroidota bacterium
GCATTCTTTTGCAAAGTCAAGCCAAACTGTCGTTTCACCGTATTCGCCATCAGAATCCGCTAATTTCAATATAAATAGCTTCTGGTAATCGCGTTTCCTTTAGCCTTCAGCAATATTGGCACAAACTGAGCGACTCGACCTCCTGATCTGATCAGTAAGAGAATACTTCTTCTCCTTCGGGAAATCTTGAGTTACGTGATAAATATCCATTGCGGATTGAAAGGCTACCTGGTATACCTTTAATTCTTTAAATCCTTCTGTTATCATTTTAGGGAAACGATATGATAACATAGATATTTCCATCTGCCTACTGCCAACTGCCTCCTGCAGACTGCCTACTGCCTCCTGCCTACTGCCTACTGCCAACTGCCAACTGCCAACTTCTTACTGCACCCAGTAATTAACCTCAGCCTCAGTCTGCTTATCAGTGGCCTGAAGCCAATATGACGGTGTTATAATTAGTCCGTTGGGACTGTGTAATTTTCTCTTGTAAATATTCACCGTCGGGTTGAATACGACGTCAGTTACTCCGATCTTCCAGGTACCTGCTTCATCTGCCACTTCTTTAACCTCGTAGCTGTTAAACTCAAGGATAGTTTTCAGAAATTCCTTACGCGCAACGGTCATGCCTGATTCTACTAAAGTGCAACGCTTTCCGTCGATTACTTCAATGATATGTTTTCCCTGATTAAGAGCCATGGTTGTAACTAATTAATTCCGAAACTGATACTTGAAATATATTCATAAATAAAACTGGCGAACCCGATAAAGAAAATACCGCCAACGCATATCAGAAGACTGATTCGCATGGCCAGTGGTGTTTTGAAAGTGGCAATCGGTGTATCCGAATGATCAATGAGCATAGCCTTAACCACCCGCAGATAATAATAAAGAGATATTGTAGCGTTCAAAACGGCAATTAAAATCAGAATATAATATCCTTTTGCACCTGCTGCAGTGAAAAGGAAGAATTTACTGAAGAACCCCGCAACAGGAGGTATTCCTGCCAGTGAAAACAATGCCAGCAATAAGATCAGACTCAATTTTGGATTGGTCTTGTACAGACTGTTATAATCAGTAATGGTTTCCTTCCCTGAGAATTCCGAAATAGCTGAGATGACACCGAAAGCGGCTAGGTTGGTGAATACATAAATCAGCATGAAATATACAACAGTGGTCATCCCCATTTCACCCCCCTGCATGATCCCTAACAGGATGAAGCCAGCCTGGGCAATGGATGAAAAGGCCATAAATCTTTTGAGGTTATTCTGGCGGAGAGCAAACAGGTTACCAATGGTCATGGTAGCTACCGCAAGGGTGTAAAGCAAAGGCTCCCACACTTTTGTAATAGAACCGAATACCCTGTAAAGAATAATCATGAACGTAAAGGCTGCGGCACCTTTTGAAACTACCGACAAATAGGCTGTAACACTGATCGGCGCTCCTTCGTAAACGTCAGCTGTCCATAGATGGAAAGGAACAAGGGAGATTTTAAAGGCCATTCCCGCAACAAAGAATACAAATCCAAAAGTTTGTAATGGATTGTTGCCGATGTTGGCAACGCAATCTTCAAAATAAATCGATCCGGTTGTCCCGTATATGAAGGATAAGCCGTAGAGAAGGATGCCTGAAGATAACGCAGAGGTGAGGATAAGCTTGATCCCTGCTTCAGCAGACTTTTCACTGTATTTTTCAAAGGCAGCTAAGGCGGCCATTGGTATCGTAGCCAATTCAAGTCCGATATACATCATCAGGAAGTCGCCCGACGAAATCATGAAGTTCATTCCGACCAGGGTTGATATGATCAGGATGAAAAATTCACTTATTTTTTCCTGGTTCTCTTCACGCTTCAGCCAGGTTACCGACTGAAGGAAAACAATTAAAACTCCCAGGTTCAGAACACTTTTCATGAACATGGTCATTCGCGTAGTCTGGAAACTACCGCCAAATAACATTCCTTCCGCAAGAGGAAGGAAGTTGACCAATGTTGCAACTCCAAAAAGAACCGTACCAAGAGTGATAATTTTATGCTTATTCTCTTTCTTGGTAAAGATCTCCGCAATCAGTAAAATCAATACGATACCGACCAGAATCAGCTCGTTTCGCATCAGGCTAAAAGAAGCAATGTCCATTTCTGTAATGTTTTATAGCATGGCTGTTAACCGTTCGACAATAGGATTTAAAGCATCCATTACGGTGCTCGATAAAAATGATGGGTAAAAGCCGATCATGGCGATCGGAACAATCAGCACAACTAAACTGATACGCTCATACCATCTGGCATCAGGGAATTCAAGGTATTCTTTTTCCCTGACCTGTCCGAGAAGCAGTTTTCCAACAACCCGGAGGATATATACTGCAGTGATAACAATAGAACTCGTGGCGATTATCGTAGCAACACGATGGAAGGTGTCAGGATGCTGGAAGGAACCGAAGAAGATCGTCATTTCAGCAACAAATCCGCTCAAGCCCGGAAGGCCGAGTGAAGCAAGACCTGCGATAACATAAGCAACCCCCAGAACAGGAATAACTGCCATTAATCCACCCATCTGATCAATATTTCTGGTATGTGTTCTTCCATAGATCATGCCAATCAGGGCAAAGAAAAGGGCTGTCATCAATCCGTGTGAGATCATCTGGAGCACTGCTCCATCCATGGATGTCTTATTCATCATCAGCAGGGCAAAAAGGACGAGTCCGCAATGGCTCACTGAAGAATAAGCATTGATATATTTAAGGTCTTTCTGCCAGATAGCTCCGAAAGCTCCGTAAACAACGCTGATGGTGGTTAAGACCAGAAAGATCCAGGCCATTTCATGCGCTGCCTCGGGAAGCAGAAACATCGCAACACGAAGACAACCGTA
>CAILAQ010000574.1 GCA_903832165.1 uncultured Bacteroidota bacterium
GGTACGTGCCATCCTGTTGGGCATGCCTGTGGATTTTCTGAGGTAAGGGCACTATGAGGATATAGGGCACCATACCTTTCGGCCAGGCTGGAATTGTTATTATAGTAATCAGGTGTCCAGTCACTCTTTCCGGATGGGGTATATCGCAGGTTCGACTGCATCCACCAGCGGTTGCCAATTTTAACGGTTCCATAATAGATTGGGAGAAAAGTTCCTCTCCGGTCGGAAAGCAGACCGGTTTCATGAGTTCCTGCAACTACCCAAACGGTGTCCGTATCGATACTCGATTTATTTTTCGGGTCGGTCATCATGGCTGTCACCGGGTATCTGCCGGGAGCACTAAATTTGATGTTGATCTCGTACAGACCGTCATATTCCGGCTCCCAAATCCCATCGTTATTGATGTCCCAGCGTGACTTCAGATCCATGTAGCTGTCGTCGCGGTCAGTTGAACCCCTTAGGTGAAGAAAGTAAGTTGAACCTGTGTTGCCGATCCGATTGGCTACAAGGAGTCTCGTTACAGGAGCGGAATTGAAAGGAAACAGTTCAACGGAATCAATAAAATCCATATACAGGCCCTCATCATCTGTCACCCTGGTCCGTATGGCAAATTTTCCCTCCTTTTTGAGGACTTTCTGGTAATAAGGACTTTCGTTGTTTAAGGCTTCCCAGATATTGTCATTGAACAGATCCCAGGAATAAAGCAGTTTTGCGCCGGGCTTTCCAATAAAATAACTACCGCTGGCGTCAAGTTTTACGGTATCCTCCAGGGTGCATGGCCAGCAATCATGCGTCACCACAGGAACGATCCGGTCATTCAGCCGGGTCACAATCAGGGTATCTGTTATTACCGAGGTCATTTTTTGAGGATCCCTGACTTCGAGCTGCACCCGGTAGTGCATATCATTTGCATATTGATGAGTCGTGACCGGATTCTTTGAGTATTCTGTATCCCATGACTGGTCTCCGTTGAAGTCCCAGCGGAATTCGAGCTGATCCAGTGAATCCTCATCATCTTTCGAAAGGCTGGCATTAAAAGTAAACACAGATTTGATATTAGCAGAATCGGGCGTCATGTTGAATGCAGCCCGGGGTGGGGAATACCCCTGAGGAATGCCTATACTCAATGAAATGGTGTCCCTCTTGCCCGTTAGCGTTGAAGCTTCCATAATGATCCTGTAATTGCCGGCTTTGAAAAACCGATGGGTAATTTCACTCCCCGTGGAATACATTCGCTCCCATAGTCCGTCGGACTCCCAGTCCCACCTGACAAACACCGGATTATCCCGGGTACCCTGTCTGGTTACCGAATCTGTATTAAACCGAAAATTGGTTGTCGTATTGCCACTTTCCGGACTAAGCTTGAAATAGGCCACAGGCTGAATATCTGTCGGTTCCTTGGTCTTATCACAGCCGCAAATTGCCAGCGCCCCAATCAAAACTATATTTCGTAACCACTTCATTTTTTATAACTAACTTCTATTTAGTTACAAGGCTCCTTGTCATCCCCGCGAACGCGGGGACCCCGTCCCTTACTACGGCACTATGCAACGGCACCCCTCTCCTGCTTCCCGTCCTGTCCATGAAATTCAATTCTTTTGTAAACCGCCCATAGGCCAGTGTATCAATAGACTGTTCAGTCAGGCTGAATCCTTTAATTTTCCTGACAACCTGCGAAGAAAATATCCCGATCCCGTTTTTAATATTTGAATAATCAATAATGCTGAATGTCTGGCCTCCCTCCTCAAGCCTCATGTAATACCCCAGCTCCTCGCCCCCACTGATCACCACTGCATCAATATTCAAACATTTACGCAACAGCCCCGGATTTGCCGGTAATGCATCTGCCAGATAAGAATAGAAGTTTGTGCTGTTAACCGGATAGGAAAAAAGGTTGTCAGTAGTTTGAAGATAGAAAATTGATTTTAGCGGAATCAGGATCTCTTTTTCAACTGTTCTGTCCGGCCCGATTTCCTGGTAATGCATCATGAAGCCCAGTTGGTAAATGGCAGCATTTAAACTTTTTGTCCAGTAAAATGACAGGTTGTGATCGGGCAGCATGTGGATATACCTGACCTCCGGGTAAAGAGGGTTGATGATGTCGAAATCACCTACCGTATAACAGGTTGAATAAACAATTTTATCGGTTTCATCGAGGTAGATAATGAGACGGTAATCGGTTTCGGGCTTTACGGTGAAGTCTGCCCTGTAGACCCAATGCTCCTGTCGCGGGAAAAAGCCGCTGTCCTTGCGCACCTCCACCGGGGTAAAAAATGATCTTCTGGTAACATCTCCGTTGATCACCTCCTCAACCGCTATGCGCGTTGCCCGAGCAAAAAGTATACTGTCGGGGCTGTCGGGTGGGATTGTCGCATCAGTGACAGCATATGATCGTGACAGCCGGACATATTGGGCTGAGCTATCCTGGTTGAGAATGCAGGTTACAACCGGTGTGGCGCTGGCAGGAGCCAAAACATTGATATCTGTTTCGCAGCTGCTGAAAATCAGGACCGCTGCAATGAAAATCGTCAGGATGAGTATCGGTGGCCGTGTGTATCTCATTGAAAAAGAACAGTTACCTGAGTCACCTGATCATCTGCTATCGTAAACTTACCCATGACATGCTTTGTGCCCCATTTGTTTCCCGGGAATCCTCCCGCCGAGCAGCTGTCACCCCCGCAAATACAGGCTTCAGCCGCTTCGTAATAATAACTTCCCGGTTCGAGATAAAAGAAATATACCTCCTGAAAGGTGGTAACATTGGCCGACTGGATAAAGTTTCCCTTATAAATTTCCATTGCATCTTTGGCCACATGCAATTCCGATCGGACGATCCGGTCGGGTGGAATCCACGGATGCGAAATCTGAAACAGTACCCTCAGCGTTCCCTCCGGCTTTGCCGTAATCCCAATATTATCCTCCGGCAGGTCATTCGGATTGCAGGCGAACAACACAAAGGCTAACAGAATCAGGATATAAGAGAGTTTCATGTTTCAGAGTTTCAGAGTTTCAGAGTTTCAGAGTTTCAGA
>CAILAQ010000575.1 GCA_903832165.1 uncultured Bacteroidota bacterium
GCGGGTGGTGGCACATACGATCAAAACCTATTCAAAATACACTTTCCCGTTCCCGTATCCGTCGGCCATATCGGTGCATACCAACAATATCGGCATGGAATATCCGATGATTTGTTTTAACGGCGGCCGCCCGGAATCTGATGGAACCTATTCCGAGGGAACCAAATTCGGCATGCTGGGCGTGATAATACATGAAGTGGGGCACAACTTTTTTCCGATGATCATTAATTCAGATGAGCGCCAGTGGACCTGGATGGATGAGGGGTTGAACTCCTTTCTGGAAGGAATTACCGAGCGTGAATGGGATTCGAAATGGCCGGGATACAATGGCGATCCGAGAAGTATTGTTTACTACATGCGGAGCGACAAATCGCAGCTGGAGCCTATCATGACCAACTCAGAATCGTTGAAAAATTTCGGAGCCAATGCTTACACAAAGCCCGCTGCCGCACTGAATATCCTACGGGAGACGGTAATGGGTCCTGAACTTTTCGAATTCGCTTTCAAGCAATATGCCCAACGCTGGATGTTCAAGCATCCATCGCCTGAAGATTTTTTCAGAACGATGGAAGATGCTTCGGCGGTTGATCTCGACTGGTTCTGGAGGGGATGGTTTTATGGAACCGATCATGTGGATATCGACCTGAGCGCCGTGAAGCATTATTTTGCCAGGAGCCTGGATCCGGCAATTACCAAAGCGGAAGACAGGAAGGCCAAGGCTGATGAGCCTGAGTACGTATATTTTACCCGCATGCGCGAAAAAGGATTTGAAGGGGTAACGCAAAAGGATGCTAATATGCAGGACTTTTACAACAGTTACGATCCTTATCAGCTTACCGAAGGTGATAAAAAGGCTTATGATGAGCTGATGAAAAATCTGACCCCTGCGGAGAAAGCATTAGTCGATAAGGGGTATCATTTTTATGAGCTCACCTTCAAGAATGTGGGTGGATTAGTGATGCCGATCATCCTGAAACTGAACTATACCGATGGCACCAGTAAGATTGAACGGATGCCGGTACAGATCTGGCAACGGAATACCGAGGAGATCCTCAAGCTGATCATTTCGGAAAAGGAGATCAGGGAAATCGAGCTCGATCCATTCCAGGAGACTGCTGATACCGACAGGAACAATAATTTCTGGCCTCTGAAAACTGAACCCACACGCTTCCAGCTATACAGGCAGCAGGAAAGTTTTGGCGGCGGAAGCAATCCGATGCGCGATAGCAAGAAAGAGTAATAGCGTTAGCAAAGCTTGTTGGGCTGCCGCTGTTAAAAAGGCGGTAAGATTTACCCCATTGCCGTCTACCTAAGGGATATTTCTGGTATCAAATCAAGGTTGAAAGGTGAATGGTTGAGATTCCAATTCAGAATTCCGAGTTCCGATGTACAAGATTCAGGTCACCATGAAGTTGAAGGCTACTACTTCATAAATACTTGAATCTCCACCCTCGGAACTCGGAATTCTGAATTGGAATCTCTTACTTCAAAAATATCATTATCTGAATATTAACAGAAACAGCCATCGGTCTATTTCATTCCGCCCGGTTTGTACCAGGTGTCGAGCTGGGTTTGCACATACGCTGCAGCTGAGGCTGGCGCGTAGATGCCGGTGAGCATGCCGATGAGGGATTCGCCCATGAGCGCACTGCCAGCCGGTGACCCGGCGCTAAGACGCTCGGCCATCAGGCGGATGGTAAGATCGGCGTTGGCGGAAACATCAAACATCTGCTGAGCAAGTGGATTTGATACGGTATAAGTTCCGGGAGTGAGCGAAATGAAACCCGGAAGTTCTGTCATCAGGGCCTGCGCATATTCGGCTCCCGAAACCCACTTGATATATTCCAGAGCTGCCTCCTTGTTTTTGCAATTCTTGTTAAGGCCGATACCGGCATCGATATTTAATACGTACTGGACCCTGTCGCCGGCTTTCTGCACTGGCGGTGCAAACCAGCCAATCTCGCTAATGGTCAGTCCGTAACCTTCAAAAACACTGATTTCCCATGATC
The DNA here is from genome assembly GCA_903832165.1 of uncultured Bacteroidota bacterium. Taxonomy (GTDB): domain Bacteria; phylum Bacteroidota; class Bacteroidia; order Bacteroidales; family UBA12481; genus UBA12481. Next base: position 2,010 of record CAILAQ010000575.1, read on the forward strand.
CGCTGAAGAAAATGGCCGCTTTACCGGCAGCGAACATTTCGCGCATTTGTTCGTATGTTTTGGTTTCGAAACCTGAAGGGAAATATTTTTTCAGTGATTGAACCATTTCGAATGCGGCGAGGAATTTTGGATCGGTCATTTTCATGGTTCCGGCCATGAGCGCTTTGCGCGAAGCATCGCCACCATAAAAATTAGCGCCGATTCCGCTGTACACAATTTCGTACAGTGGCCAGTCGGTAACGGCTCCCTGAGCAATAACAGTTTCCCCTCCGAGGCGGATTTTTTCGCAGGCCGCTATAAATTCACTCCAGGTTGCGGGCACCTGAATGCCGTATTTCTTAAAAATCGACTTATTATAGTAAACACCGTGGGTAACACCCATGGATGGAACCCCGTAGATAACGCCGGCATCATTGGTCCATGCCCGGAGATTGATCGGTGAATATTTATCAAGGCCAGAGATTTCCAGGGTAAGATCATCGAGATAACCATCTTCGTAATAGGCACGACCAACCTCCCAGGGGCGAAGATAGATGAGATCTTCAGCCGTTCCTTTTTTCAGCTTTTCAGCCAGGGCTGCCGGGTACAGAATAGTTTCAACCGGCTGAAAATTGATGGTGATATTGGGATGCGTTTTGGTGAAGAGTGCGTGAATCCTGTTCATCTCAGCCATATCATCCACCCTCCAGCTGGTGACAGTCAGCGTTACCGGAACTTCAGTCTTTTTACAGGATTGGAAACATATGGTGGCAATGACGATGAAAGTAACAACAGCGGCGTACTTCAGCGGAAGTCTTTGGAATGATAATTTTATCATGATAAATTTTATAAGGTTCTGCATAGAAAGCAGGTTTCAAATTTACCACTTATACCGGGACTCTCAGAGAGATTCGACACCGCTTAATGTCCATTAGTCAAAAAGATTTTCGGGCTCCGGGCTTATCTGGTCGGGATCGACTTAATCAGGCTGAGAATGCCTAGAATTACTATAAAGCAAAGGTTTATGGCCATACTGAGAATGATAAGGAAATAGAATACGGAGAGGTAGCGGCTGGCCTCGATGAAAGCGGTTTTTGCAAAGTCGCCGATCCAAAGCGTGCCCAGATTGAAGAGCAGCAAAATGATGACAAAAAAGACAAATCCGCCGGCGGCGCCTTTAAAATCAGACTTACTCAGTGTGATGGAGCTGCCTATCGAATAGGAGAGATAAATCATGAGGAGAATTTTCCAGAGTGCGGTGCCGGGTCCGGTGAAAACCAAATCAAAATAGGCAACCATGCCGGTCCAGGTATTCACTGCCATCGGTTTTAAGGAAGAGAGGGAAAGCAGTGCCTCAGAGCCGTAATCAGCAGTATTCAGGGAGGCAAAATGGATGCTGAACAGCAAAATATTTATAAGGAACAGGAGGGCTGTACCAAACAGGATCGGGCCGATTCCGATCCAGAAATTACCGATTCGCTGGTAAATGCTTTTCTTGTTGTAGGTGTGGTTCACATATCCCAGGGTTCCGTTGGCCGATTTTGGCGTAAACAGCTTGATCTCTTTAATTTTATGACCAAAAATAAGGGCAAAAAATGCATGTCCGAGCTCATGCACCGCGGTTCCCAGCCATCCGAACAGTATCAAATAACCGTTACGGCTGAATAATTTATAACCAAGCAAGGCATTCTGTGTGGAAATCAGGTTCATCAAAAGGGTAAGAATAACCAATGGCCCCAAAAGAATGATCGTCTGGGTTAATGTGGCTGATAAAACCCGGAGCAGATATGCAGGAATATCTGAGAATACTTGGTCCATCCATTAATTTTTAGCCGGTGGCGGGACAGCTACCTTTCGCAAGATATTAATGATTTTGCAGTTGATCTGTTCATTTTGATATAAAAGCGATATTTGTCTTAACAAGAATGAATAATTATCGCTGAAAGGAGTTTATGATTCTGAGGAGAGTGCTGCTTTCTCTGTTGATCTCTTCCCTGTTCGGAAGTTGTGTTTCCGTTAAAAAACTGAATCAAAGTCAGGCCGTGCTGAGGGATGCCGTGAAGCTAAGGGCCGATGTCAGTTTTATACAGAATAAGCTGGAGAAGCTTCATCCCTGCCTTGATGATTATATCAGCATAAAGGAGCTCGATTTCAAGTTCGACAGCTTGAAAAGCACCCTTAATTCCCCGATGACCAGCAATGATTTTTATTTCAGGCTAAGTCCGGTAATTGCTGCGGTGCGACAGGGCCATACGAGAACATTTCCGCTTAGCCACAAATTGAGGTCCAGGGAAATAAATCATGCCGGAACAGATGGGATATCACCGTTGTTTCGATATGATTTTGAGATGTTTGACAGTAAATTATATATCGTTAAGAATTTTGACGGCAACAAGAATATCAAGCCGGCAACGGAATTAGTATCCGTAAATAATATCAGGCCGCAGGAGATTTTATCGAAATACA
>CAILAQ010000576.1 GCA_903832165.1 uncultured Bacteroidota bacterium
AATTTTACAGTAATGGCTCAAGCGGTTTCTTCTGGGTATCCGGAATCTGGACATATGAGTCGCAAGTTGAAGGGTATATCCGAAAATTAGCTGAATGCAACGGAATGATTGGTCAAAACCACTTCCCAAAGAAAACCGGTGTTAGCGTTAGATGTATAAAAAACAGTAACTGATGCCTAAGGTTTTAGCAATCAACGGAAGTCCCCGCATCAATGGCAATACGACTTCCTTAATCAACATGGTTTTTGATGTATTAACCCTTCATGGCATAGAAACTGAAATGGCTCAGATCGGTTATCGCGATTTCACCGGCTGTAAGGCTTGTTATACCTGCCGGAAAATGAAGAACAATTCCTGCATGTATTATCATGATGAGTTCAACGAGGTTTTCGCGAAGTGCATTGAAGCCGACGCAATTATTCTTGCCTCGCCGGTTTATGTGGGAGGCATGACCTCTCAGTTAAAAACATTCATCGATAGGGCCTGTATGGTAGATGGAGGCAATGATCATCCCCTGAAACGGAAACTCGGTGCTTCCATTGTTGCAGTCAGGCGCAACGGCGCGCTTGAAACCTTTAATGCTATCAACAACTTCTTTACCGTTTCGCAGATTATGATAGTCAGCTCCAGCTACTGGAATCAGGGAATCGGCAGAAATCCCGGTGAGGTATTAAACGATGAGGAAGGTATCAGAACCATGAAAACACTGGGGGAAAACATGGCATGGCTCCTCGAAAAGGTTACCAGAACCTGATTTTATAGGTCTCGATGGCATGATGGCCTAACTTTACGGTCATTCCCTTATCATCTTTTGTAATTATTTTCCCGTTTTCTTCAATCATATCTGTTTTTTCGACTGAAGAAGGGCTCCGGAACAGGTTGACTTTTACGTTCTTATCGCGGCCTTCCTGGTCATAGACTCTGATTACCAGATCATTATCATCTCCTGCTTTTTTCATGGTACTCACCAGCGTATTTGGGTCATCCAATGAAATAAAAGAGAGCCGGGATGGCAAATTGCGCGTTTTAGCTTCAGGATTGAATACTGCAGTAAGTTTTTCATTTGCCTGCAGAGCCTGATGATATCCGTTTTGCCAGCCCGGTTTATGAGTAAACAAGCTGAATTCCATGCTATGGCTCCCTTTCTGGTGGTAGAGGGGTCCCTCGCCATGGCAACTTTGTCTGGAGGCGAGCAGTATTGGCTGCAGGAGGGTAGCATTCGTAGGCATGCTGGTCATATTTACATAATCCCAGACTGCTACCTCAGATGAAATCGTGATCCCGATATCACCATCGCTTGCGCTGATCCAGTTATTTATTCCTCGGGGGTGAACATTCTTGCAAAGTGTATTATACCGTTCTCCAGCGGCCTGGGCCAGCTCATCCTTCCCCACCCTGACAACTCCAAAAGGCACCTCATAGGAAATCTCCGGATTTTGAAGGCGTGCCGGGAATGCAAGTCTGAACTCACGATAGGCTGTTCCGTCCCAATCAATCAGATCGGCCCTGACATCAATTCTTTTCAGCATCGGATAGAAAGTCCAGGTGATTCTTGATTTATTATGTTTCATTTCGCCATAACCCTCCACAACCATTCTTACGGGACCAGATTCAGTCATTGTCCATGAAGCCCCTACTCCGGGCATTTCAAAATCTTCCATATCAGGCTGTTGGACATCAGAAAACTCACCGGCACCATTTCCGAATGAATGCATGGAAAACAGATCTCCTCCATTAAACTGGTCCGTATTAAAGATTTCCTTCCAAATGGTTTTACCTCCCACATGAATCGTAAATTGATGCCTTGGTACAGGCGTCATATTCAAGACCACTAAAATATCCTGGTTTGGGTCCTTCCCTTTTC
>CAILAQ010000577.1 GCA_903832165.1 uncultured Bacteroidota bacterium
CAATATGGGCACTTTTTCCTACACCGGTCAAGATCAAACGCCCCTTGGATGCATAAATTTTATCGACCATCCTGAGAAATGAATCCCCGATTTGATCCGAAATATCTATAATGGCTTTGCCTTCAATTTTTAATGTTTCTTTCGCTATGGATAATATTTCTGACGAGGCAATCATGATATCTTTTTCGCGTTTGAGTTTTGCATACTAAAATTTAGTACATTTAGTTTACAAAAGTAGTAATAAGAAAGTATACCGGGAGATTAACTTTAAGCGTCCGGTTTCAGAAACAATTAACGTAGATTTGAGCTAATTATTAGAAGGATGGCTGCAGACACGGAGAAGTTACACCAGATATTGAAAGCCCATTTCGGTTTTGATACATTTAAGGACAATCAGGAAGGCGTTATGAGTAACGTCCTTTCTGGTCGCGATTCTTTTGTCCTGATGCCCACAGGCGGTGGAAAATCGCTTTGTTATCAACTTCCGGCGATGGTTATGGAGGGAACTGCCATTGTAATTTCCCCATTGATTGCATTGATGAAGAACCAGGTTGACGCGATGCGCGCATTCAGCATGGAAGACGGAATTGCCCATTTTTTAAACTCTTCCCTGACCAAGGTTCAGATTAACCGGGTACTGGAAGATGTGAAAAGCCATAAGACAAAATTGCTTTATGTGGCTCCGGAATCCCTGAACAAACTTGATTATACGGAATTCCTTACCGGCGAAACGATTTCGTTTTATGCAATAGACGAGGCGCACTGTATTTCAGAATGGGGACACGATTTCCGGCCAGAATACCGGCGGATACGTCCGATTATCGAGCAGATCGGTCGTGCACCGATCATGGCCCTCACAGCTACTGCTACCCCAAAAGTCCAGAATGACATACAGAAAAACCTGGGAATTCTTGAAGCCGACGTATTTAAATCATCTTTCAACCGGCCAAACCTTTATTATGAAGTGCGCCAGAAAGTAGATCCGGAAAAGCAAATCATAAAGTTTATAAAGGAAAATTCCGGCAAATCGGGTATTATATATTGCCTTAGCAGGAAACAGGTTGAGGAACTTGCTGGAACTTTAGTGGTGAATGGTATTAAAGCATTGCCTTACCATGCTGGTCTTGATGGGGTTACCCGCGCCGGGAATCAGGATAAATTCCTGATGGAAGAGGCGGATGTTATCGTGGCAACCATTGCTTTTGGCATGGGAATCGATAAGCCTGATGTAAGATATGTGCTGCATTACGATATCCCTAAAAGCCTGGAAGGCTATTATCAGGAAACCGGAAGATCGGGCAGGGATGGTGGCGAAGGAATGTGTATTACCTTCTACAGTTACAAGGATATACAGAAGCTTGAGAAGTTCATGCAGGGAAAACCAGTGGCCGAGCAGGAAATCGGCCGCCAGCTTCTCCATGAAACTTCTTCCTATGCGGAGTCTTCCATATGCAGGCGGCGACAGCTGCTTCACTATTTCGGAGAAGAATATCATCAGGAAAATTGTGAAAATTGCGATAATTGCCTGGATCCGAAAACACAGATCGAAGGGAGAGATTATGTTGCATTAGCTTTGGATGCTGTATTGGAAGTGCGGGAGAAGTTTAAACCTGAGCATGTGGCAAAAGTGCTGACGGGTCAGGTAAATTCAGCTATCCGGACTTACAAGCATCATCATCTGGAGATTTTTGGACAGGGAAAAGATAAGGAGGAGCGATTCTGGGTAGCCGTTTTACGGCAAGCCCTTATTGCTCAAATGCTTGAAAAAGACATTGATAATTATGGAACGCTAAGGATAACGGACGTAGGAAGGGCGTTCCTGGAAAATCCGGAATCGTTTATGCTGACAGAGGACCAGAATTATGATGAATCGGACGAGCAGAAAGCACCGCGTGGCGGTGGCTCAGGGGCTGTTGACCCGGAACTGTTCAGTCTGCTTAAAGACCTGAGAAAAACAATTGCGAAAAAGCATAACCTGCCTCCTTTCGTAATTTTCCAGGATCCATCACTCGAAGATATGGCTATCTACTATCCTATCAGAATAGAAGAATTGGCAAATATGACCGGCGTTGGTCTGGGTAAGGCGCAACGTTACGGTAAAGAATTCGTCGACCTGATTCGTAAATTCGTCGAGGAGAAGGAGATTTTAAGACCTCAGGATCTTGTCGTACGATCGATAGTGAACAAATCAAGCCTGAAAGTCTCAGTAATCCAGAGTATCGACAGAAAAGTCCCACTGGATGTTATTGCTGAGTCGAAGGGGTTGGAGATGAATGAATTGCTAAAGGAAATTGAATCCATTGTCAATAGCGGCACCAAACTGAATATTGACTATTTCATCAATGAAATGATGGATGAGGATCATCAGGATAATATCTATACCTATTTTAAGGAGGAAGCAAAATCCGAGTCAATCGAGGAAGCCTTGGAAGAACTTGGTGAAAACGAGTTTACTGAAGAGGACATCCGCTTGATCCGGATCAAGTTTATCTCTGAGATGGGGAACTAAACAAGCAAATCAATCTACATGATTATTTTAGAAACAGACAGCCTGGATAAATCCTATGGGCCAGTTCATGCTGTCAATCATCTGAGCCTCACTGTGGGTGTAGGTCAGGTTTATGGAATACTGGGCCCCAATGGAAGTGGTAAAACTACCACGCTTTCCATGCTGATGGGGATTGTCCGTCCCAACGGAGGTAGTTTTAAGTGGTTTGGTGGACAACATGGACCGGATGCGAACAAGCGTATCGGAGCATTGATTGAAACCCCGAATTTCTACCCCTACTTAACCCTGGAGCAGAACCTGAAAATAGTTTGCCGGATTAAAGGTGTGGATGAAAAAGATATACAGCGGGTAATCCGATTGGTCGGACTGCACGAGCGTAGCCGATCCAGATTCCAGACCCTGTCGCTTGGAATGAAACAAAGGCTGGCGCTGGGAAGTTTGCTATTGGGAGATCCTGAAGTCCTTGTTATGGATGAGGTGACAAATGGACTCGATCCGGAGGGAATTGCCGAGGTTCGCACCCTAATTC
>CAILAQ010000578.1 GCA_903832165.1 uncultured Bacteroidota bacterium
AGTTTCAGAGTTTCAGAGTTTCAGAGTTTCAGGGTTTCAGGGTTTCAGAGCTTTTTGAAGCCTTGGTGCTCGATGCTCTTTAGGTATTTAATGAAATGGGAGAGTTTGCCCGATAGGTTCAGGCAGTCGTTCAGAAGCTCGTTATACTTTTCTTCCGTGATATGTCCTGCATCAAAAGTGCGATACACTTGAGATCGGGTTTCTCCGAGGGAACCTTTTGCTATATAAAGGAAATTCAGAAATTCCTTTTTCCCATCACGCTCAAAGCCTTCAGCAATATTGTCCATCACCGAACCTGACGATCTAAGGATTTGATTCTTCAATGCAAAATCTTTAGATAGTCCTGTTTCGATAGAAATTACCCTAATAGAATTGCATAAAACCCTGGCATTCTGCCAAATATCCAACTCCTCAAATCTTTTAATTGTCGCCATAGCTCAACTCTGAAACTCTGAAACTCTGAAACAATCCTAATTAAACCGATAAGTCACCCCTACCTGCGCCTGAAAATTGAAAACATTCACCCCCGGGTTCCACCAGGAATCAATGATCTCGCTGGGAACGTAGAGGTGTTCGTAGTTGTAAGAGTTGATGAAGCTCAATTGGGTAAAGAAGAGGAAATTCTTATAGGCATACTGGCCGTTGAGCGTGGCCATGAAATCTACCCAATGCGCCCGGATATCGTGTATCGCCAGATAATGAAAGTCGTTATTATGCACATATCTCTCTAACCGAAAACCGATAACCGATAACCCCTTAACCCAAGAAATGTCCAGCGTCTGAAGGTTACTCCCAGGCCCGATCCCGGCTCCGAGCAATTGTCCCTGCTGGGTATATCCGACCTTAACATTGGAATGCAGATACCACGGACCTGATGAACGATACAGCATCCCGACGCGTGAATTCTCCATATGAGTGAGTTCCAGGCCAACCTGGATAAACTGATCCGGCTTGTGATTAAAGGGAATCATTTTCTTAAAACCCGCTATCCAGGCCGATGAGTGTTCCGGCTCTAAAAAGAAATCCCGGAAGTTCCAGGCATGATCATCGCGACCGAACTCAAAGTAAATTTCCGCCCGCTCTTTTTGCCAAAACCAGCGCATAAACAAGGAAGCTAACTGGTTGGTCTGCGCCTCTTCAACTACATCATTGCCAGCATTCTTCTTAGCTAGCAAGGAGATTACAGGCAGATAATTACTTAATCTGGTACCCTGCGCTTTATGATATACCTGGAAAGATCTGGCCGCTCCCAAAAACAGGCCCTTAACCCACTTGGGCTGCCAGGTGATCACCAATCCGTTGAAGTAGGTCCAGTCGTTGGGTTTGGGGTGATTATAATAGCTTTTGTATCCCGGGTTTGCGGTATCCGGGACTGCCTGATAAAAGCCTGACGAATCCAATCGGCCGGCGACGAGTTGAAATTCGAAAGAGCCGATCGGTGTTTTAACAGGTTTGGTCGTATTCAGTGTGATATGCTTGAATCCTGGCGCCGAATTGGTCATCAGCAAGGAATTGTGGTATCCCGGGCCCCACCATAGATTTTCATTGGATATTCCGAGTGAAACCGGACCGGCATTGAGACGAACGCTGCTCTGGCCCCAGAACAATTTTGAATAGGCTTTATCCCCAAACTTTTCAGGCAAATCGATGTTAGCATTGAACTCATACCAGGCCGACCAAACATTCACGGGATGCTCGGCCGGGAATGTCTCGAAAGTCTTGTTCGCAGCATAAACATACTCAGGCCTCAGTTGAATAGTCAAAGGGCCGATTTTGGCAAACACCCCGGCACTGGCTATGGATTGAAATCCACTGGCCGGAATCATCGCCCCATCATTTATACTGTATGGATGATCTGTGGTATACTGAGTCAGCAGGGTTACCGGCAATAATTTAAATTGAAAAGTCTTGCCCTTGGGAAAGGCAGTATCCGGGAATATTGGCCGGATGCACAAAGAAAGCAAGGAATCATACTGACCCATCAGCTGACCCCTCCGGAAAGCCTCCTCCAGAACCGGGGTCCCAACAGGCAGGGTTTGACTGAAGGCCGGAATCGACAAAACAGCAGCACAAACGAAAACCAATATTTTAAAAGCAGATCTCATTTCAATATTAAGTCATGCAATGAATCAGCAACAAACTGGCGCTCCGCATCAGTAATGCAAGTGCTGGATGGCAGGCACAGTCCAATATTGAACATCCGCTCCGAGGTTCCATCCACATAAGCCGGGCAATCTTTAAATACCGGTTGCAGATGCATAGGTTTCCAAAGTGAACGGGTTTCGATGTTGAGTTTCTCCAGTTTTTTGCGGATTTGCTCCGGCGTATCCCCATTAGTTTTTTTAGGATCGATAAGAATGGTGGTCAGCCAGTGATTCGAATAAAACCGGTCATCGGGTTCTTCTAAAAAAGTAATGCTGTCAATATCTTTCAGTGCCTCTTTGTAGAAAAAGAAGTTTTCCCGACGCTTGGAGATCCTCTCTTCAAAAACATCCATCTGACCTCGCCCGATGGCCGCACAAATATTGCTCATCCGGTAATTGTATCCGATTTCTGTATGCTCATAATGAGGATAATCATCGCGGGCCTGGGTCGACAGAAAATAGGCCTGTTTGCAATACTCCTCGTTATTGGAAATAAATGCCCCCCCGGCTGAAGTGGTAATTGCTTTATTTCCATTAAAGGAAAGAATGCCGATTTCGCCAAAAGTACCGCAAGGCTGATTGTTGAATTTCGAGCCGATAGCCTCAGCAGCATCCTCAATTACAGGTATTTCGTAACGGTTGGCAATCTCCATAATTTCATCCAGCCTTGCCGGCATGCCATACAGATCAACAGCGATAATTGCTTTTGGTTTCTTGCCATTTTTAATCCGGTCTTTGATAGCCTCTTCAAGAATTGCAGGATTCAGGTTCCAGGTGGAGGGTTCAGAATCTATGAATACGGGTAATGCTTTCTGATAAACGATTGGATTAGCCGAAGCAGAAAAAGTAAAACTCGAACAGATCACCTCGTCGCCCTGCTCAACCCCTAAAATGATCAGGGCAAGGTGAATTGCTGCGGTTCCTGAGGATAGACAGCTTACATATCCGACGCCGGTAATACGCTTCAGGTCTTCAGCAAAAGCTTCAACATTGGCGCCATTGGGAAATATCTGGTTTTTCCGGAATGCATCTTCGATATAGAGCATTTCACGGCCCGACATATGAGGTGTGGAAAGAAAAATTAGTTTCCTATTTAACATGGTCTTTTATACAAGTATTCGGCAGCCCTAACAACTTTTATGAATTCAATCAATTGGATTCAGAACCTGATATCCCAATTCCTTTACAACTAAACATAAAGTTTCATCGCTGCAGACGAACAACCATTTTTTTTCCGCTACCAAGGAGAAGGTAGCAATATGGATTGCATCTAAGGTTCGTAATCCATGGACCTTACCAAATTTTTGAAGCATATTAGCTGCTTCGTCAAGTATTAACTGGTTCAAACTTTCAAGATTGAAGCGGTTTAACTGATCATTAAATCCTGAAACTGCCTCTTTTAACTGAACATTGTCAATTTGATGGTTCCGGTATTTCCGGTAAAACGCACTTATTATTTCGAGGCGTGCCAACTCTGAAATAAAGATTTGATTACGTTGGTTCACAATCAATTGTGTCACACGATCAGTTCCTTGTTCAACATTAAAAAACTTAACAAGAGCTGATGTATCAAAAAAAACATTCATAATGTCTCCCTGCGTTCCTGAATAATTTCATTCGAAAGATTGCCTATTCCTTTTAATGCCTCTCTTACTTTCAGATAGGGAGAATTCAAATGTGAAACCCGAATACGCAATTTCTTCTTTTCATGAAGCCAAAGAATAATATCGTGCAGTTTCATTAATTCATGTGGACTAAGCTGTGATATCTCTTTGTCTATCTTTTCTTTAACTGTCATATCTGAATAATATTGATCAAGCAAAGTTACAAAAAACATCACCTTCTTCCCAAAACAGTAAGAATGATTATTTTGATATCCAGCAAAAACGAGCGATTCTCGATATATTCCAGATTGATCCTCACCTTATCAGGAAACAGCACGTCATCATTAAATTTTACCGGATCTGATTGTTCTGCCAGCAGTTCTTCCTCATTGGTATATTTCAAAGTCGCCGGTCCGGTTATGCCGGGTCTGATGTTCAGAATTTTCCGGTCATCTCCCGTTAATTTATCAGCATATCCGGGTACATCCGGCCTTGGACCCACCAGACTCATTTCTCCAGTCAAAACATTCCAGAGTTCCGGCAGTTCATCCAGTTTATACCTACGCAGAAACCTTCCCACCGGGGTAATTCGGTTCTCACCTGCTACCGTTATGGAATTCCCCCCATGGCCAGCCTTCATGGTGCAGAACTTAACCAGAGTGAAGAGTTTCCCATATCGGCCAACTCTTTTCTGGCGGAATAAAACAGGACTGCCTGAATTTGACAGAAGAAGCCATATCCCTATAAATAGCAAAACCGGACTCAACAGAATAAGTCCGGCAAACGATGCGATGATATCAAACAGACGTTTACTGAACACCGATAGATTCCAATATTTTTTGTGCAATGGAGGAATAGCCAAGCTCCTTTTCTGCATAATCTTTTCCCTTCATTCCTATGACAATCCTTTCCAAAGGTTTCAGATTTACGAGATGAGCGATAGCTGAAGCAATCTCTTCAGTGCGTTCAGCAGGAACCTGAAGGCCGCATCCCACTTGCTCTACCAGGCTGTTGGGATCATCTACCGCAAACACAATCGGTTTTCCGGCAAGCATATAATCCGTTACTTTATTAAATGCAGTACCATAATTATGAAGGGTACTGCTGATTCCTCCTGCGTAAAGTATATCACAATAACTTAAGAAATCCGGAATTGCCGCTTTGGATATGGATGGAAGAAAGTGAATGTTTTCCAGATCTTTTGATAGCTCGATTAACCTTTCTTTCTCAGATCCGTTACCCACTAATACAAAAGTTACATTCAAATTGGCAGGTAGCAATCGGGTTGCCTTAATCATGCTTACCAACGCATTGGAGGGCGCATATCCCCCGGCATAACCGACAATAATTTTCGATTGACTCTTTAACTTTTCAAACAGTTGCCGATGCTCAGCCGGCAAAGAGCCTGCAGCCAGATCATCCATTGAATATCCGTTGGGGATATAGATGAATTTTTCCGGTTTCATCCCATGGGAAACAAGGTAATCCTTAGCATTTCCCAATAAAGAGATAAAATAATCGGACTTCCGGCAGGCGAAATTCTCAGCCCGCTGGACCAATGCAATAAATGGATGATAGTTAGAATAACCACCAATAATCATCGGGCTCAATGGCCATAAATCATGTAACTCATAAACCAATTTTGCACCGCATTTTCTTGCGATACGGTTTGCCGGGTAAATATCCAGAACGTAAGTGGAAGCCACCAAAATAAAATCAGGGTTAACTTCTCTGCTGATTCTCCCTGTATAAAACATCGACTTGATCACAAAAACAAGGATGTTCAGAATCCTGCCAATTCCCGACGCTTGGTATTTCGGTGTATTGATCCATCGGTACCGGATTCCTTCCACCAATTCCTCCTGTAGGTCAATTGAAACCTCCGGTTGGTGAATCCTCAAATGGCTGAAGCTTGCACCCAGAATCGTCACTTCATGTCCCAGCTTTACCCATTCTTTAGCCAGGTAATACTGACGGTAATCCATCCCGTAAAGCGAAGAACCGATATAATGATTGATAATCAGGATGTTCATTCCACTTCTTTTTGACAAAGCTCAGCGATGGCTTCCCGATAGCCAATAAACTCGTGTCCGTTTTCGCTCAGATAAGTAACAATTGTCTCGTACCATTGACGATACGATTGGAAGGCTTCGCAATAATACCGGTCATGAAACAGCAAGGTCAGATAAGGAATTTCTAATTGTTCCAATTCCAAAATCCGAATTTTCGTTTTTTCTATGATTCCCTCGATTTTTTCTTTCTGTACCGAATTCCCCTGATAAAATTCATTGGAATCCATGATATGCAAAGGGAATTCCCACATCTTGCCAATTCTGTACGGGGCTTTGTCTGCAAATTCAGATGAGTCAAACAGAACCCATTTTGATCGAATTTATCGAGGGTGTTCTCATCCATCCTCAAGTAATGCATACGGATGCCGAAGTCAGATTTGCCGAAAATTTCTTTAAACGCCAGACATTCAGAGTTGATTTTTTGTGGATCCTGAAAATCGATCCCATGAACCCCAACATCAAAACCACGGTCCATAACTCTCTTAATAACAGGCATCACAGCCGTTTGACTGTAATTCAGTCCCTTTCCTTTGGTCATGGCAAAAAAGAAAGTCGAAGGAATTTTATTCGCTTTATCAAAATCCATCAGCTCATCGATATGGTGCCACTGGGTTTTGAACAGATCATCGATCCTCTTACCATACTCATCGGCAGAAATAACCTGGTTCATCCGCTCCAGCACCGACCTTGCGAATAACTTCAGCTGAACCCCATCGAACAGGTGTTCAACGGAGGTGAGGTGGTCGACGTCGTGAGAAATGATAACTTTCAATACACTGACCTTTTTACAAATTTCAGCAAGATCTCCAGCGGCAGCCAGGCTCGATGCACTGAGTACTTCGGTACGAGCTCACCGCCAAAGCCACGGAAGAAAGCTTCGATGGAGGGAACCATGGAACCTTCGAAATCAAATATCTGCAGACCGATTTCACGGGCATGCTGGATAGAGGCCAAAATGGTTGATGCAGCAGCTCCACGGTAACGATTTTCAGAATCGAAGCCACCCAGAATATAATAAGCAGTAGTACCGTCATAAACACAAAAAGCAGCAGCAACAGGCTGATCGGCATTATAAGCAACAAATGCGAATGAATTTTTCGGCTTTGCAAAATCAAACAATATCTTATCAATCAAACTGAAAGGCAAGTCTTTCGTCTTTCTGTCCAATGTCTTCTTAACCAAAGAACGAACATTCGCCATGTCGTCAGTCTTCTTCACTACGATGCCGTCCTTCTCGGCTTTGGCAATATCAGATCGTAGTTTTGAATCGAAATCGCTGAAAGTTTCGTGAATCGGGGGATTCAAATCAAGTTGGTAGGTATACGCTGGCGAGACTTTAAAACCCCTCCACAGGTAGGGCTGAACGTCAGTGGCACCCGGCGGCAGGTTGAACTGAATAATAGCTGCTGATTGGGATTTTAGAAATTCAGCCACACAGGAATGGACAGATTTTTCGTAGGTATTTCGTTTGTACTGTGTCTCAGCAGTGTTGCGAAAAATCAGGGCGCAATGAGGTGTGGTCAGCGGATTCTTGAGATAGGTCAATCCGTATGGATGCGAATGCCACAGGGTAAATGCGCCCGTCAGGCTCTCCTTCTGGTCGAAAATCCCATAAAGCTTCAGGTGATGGCCGAACAGTGAAAGCCACGCCGGGTCATTGAAAACCGTCCCCCGTTCATTCACCAAACCCAGATAATCCGGGTTATGCTTATCTATCTCCTTTATATACAACTCTTTCATTCTTCGTATAACTTCTTATAAATCTCCCCGATACGTTCCTGACTAAATAGTGAAGCCTGCGCGGAGCAAAACGTTGAAATCTCAGCATATCTTTCTATTATACTCCTAACCTTCTCTGCTATTTGTTCGGGATCTTTAGGATTAGCCGAATAGCCAATCTCACCTTCCTGAAAGTATCCGTCGATGCCC
>CAILAQ010000579.1 GCA_903832165.1 uncultured Bacteroidota bacterium
CTGTCATGATCAAATAACAAGGTCTTCGTATCAACTTTCCACCCGGCAGTCTTGTGACAAAGGGAACAATCCTTGTCAAAGCCTTTCCCGTGCGGAGATTGACCGTATCCCAATGTTATGCAAAGCAAGAAGCTTAGCGTAAATGAGAGCTTGAGCATGATTTCAAAGCCTCAGAATCTTTTATTAATACTTAGATATATGCGGTGGTAGTTACTTGAATTTTCAAAGGTCAGCTCGTAATCAACGGACAGCGATAATTTATTTTTAACCTGCCACGACAAATTCAATTGAGCTACATTCTGAATAAGCTTGGTGGTTGAGTTCAGGAAATTATAATCAATAAACCGATAGCTGAAGTCGGTGTACATTTTTCCCGGAATGATATCCTTAGATAATCGAACTTCATATACCTGCCCATTCATGTAATTGGTCTTCAGTAAATTTGCTGTCAGAGTTGCAGTAGCCTTTATCCAGGGAACCTGGTTAAAAGTCAGGTACCCATTCAGGCTTTCATTTGGATTGGTATCACCATTTCGGAAACGATAACCACCATTCAAGCCAATACTTATCAGGTTTCCCGGCCGGTAATTCACTTTCACCTGTAATCCCTGGCGTGTAGCCTCTTCGAGTAACCGGTCGGCGAAGCTTTTATATGTTTCGTAATAGATCACATTTTTCCGGGCATCATAAGAAGCAAACAACGACAATTGTTTAAAAGGCTTATATCTCAACGATGCATACAAACCGGTAAGGGTTGGCTGATTTTTTGGAATTCCTTCTACAACCTTGTATAGGTCAAGTTCGCAGGATGTAAAGAAAAACAGGTTCTTCAGCAATGAATTGTCATGCTGGAAATAAACAAACCGGCGGTCTGTAAACCCTGCATTCCGTTGCTCAAAAAATGCAAAAGAGGACTGCATCCTGCCATTTTTCGTTGCCAGGTTGTGGGCGGCAAAAGCGCCATATTCCAATAATTTGAAATTAACATTGTAATCGGCATCATTGGGCCGCGAGCCGGCAACTGCACCCATGGTAAACTGTCCCATCCTTGCTTCGGCCTGGATACCGTCAACCGCTCCGATATTGGATAAGTTCATGTTTATCCTGCGACCCGCCGAAACAGAAATCTTATCAGTCACGTCATAATTAACAGCCAGGCTGTAGATCTTCAGCGCATTGAACACATTCTGCTGAACATCCGACCATTTTTTCAGCTGATGGGAAAAGGTAATATAACTCTCTGCAGAAAATCTGGAATTACCCAGGTTGTTGGCCCTCGTCGAAAAAGTATATCTCATCCTTTGAGAATTATCAGCCGTGGTATTCGATAAATTCGAATAGGATGAAACCGATAAGGAGCCCTGAATATCCTGCTGGCGCTTCAGCTCAGTCGCCTTTACCGGTGACCCGGCGGTATCCCTCACTGCTGCAGGAGAAATCGGCAATTCAACCGGGTCATCGGCCTTCACCTTAACCTCCGCCTTTTTAATCTTCACTTTTACCACCACCGAATCGTCGGGCTTAACATCAACCTTCCCCAGCGGTTTTCCCACGCAGGAAACAGAGGACAGGCTCTCAACCAGAATAAGGGGGACCAGATCATTACCCGTCTGTAGGTAAACTGTATCGCCCAGATGTATATTTTCAGTACCGGAAAACTTCACATAAATATTTTGGATAGTAATATAAGACACCTTCCCCGCTAACAAAGTAGAGGCCTCTTGTCCGCTTACTCTCAGAAAAGCAGACATAACCATGGCGACAAATATGAATTTTCTTTTATCCAAAGCTTAATTTCAATTTAACTATCCACGCGGATGACAGCCTAAACAAGCTGTACTGGTATAAGAATATCCTGATCTACCCTGGTGCTTGCTATCCATAGTCGTCTTGCTGTGCTCGTGACAATTAAGGCAGTTGAAAACCGCAAAATTTGACGCGGTGGTATGGCATTGCGTGCACAAGGTCCATTTCCCTTTATGGTGACCACTATTAATCGGAAAATATTTGGTATCGTGATTATATGTTGAAGGCGTCCACGCCGTATTTGTATGGCAGGATGCACAGTCCGTTGGGAATTGTGCGGTCAGATGGTTAGGATTGGTAGCGGCATTGTATTTCGCCGAGTGGCATCCGTAGCAGGTATTCGGGGTAGTCGAATAATTGCCTTTGTGACACAGGACACAGTTGGTGGAAATGGCCGAATGAGCTCCCGTCAGCGGATAATAGGTGGTGTGTATTCCAAAGGTGGCAGGTGCCCAGCCGGCATTAGTAGTATGGCAATCCGTGCAGGTGGATGACAAAGCCAGTGTCTTGTGATTGGGATTCACGGCAGTATTATAATCCGTCTGATGGCAGGCTGAGCAAGCTGTTGGTGTATTCGGGAACCCGTTTGCATGGCATTTGGAACATAACACGGTAGTATGAGCTCCAGTCAGCGGAAAAATGGTGGTTGAATGGTTAAAGGTGGCATTCAGCCAGTTATTAGCATTATGGCACATCTTGCAATCCAGCGGATAAGCCTGGGCCTTGTGATCCTTGGCATTGTCATACTGCACCTGGTGACAGGCAATGCAATCAGTCTTTGTATTCAGAATTGTACCCTTATGACAATCTGAGCATTGAACAATAACAGCATGTCCACCCGATAATGCAAATCCGGTGGTGGTATGATTAAATGTGGAAGGCTTCCAGGCAGTCGTATTATGGCACGGCTCACAAACCTTGGGAATGCCGGCAGTTACATGAGCCGGTGTGGCTGAAGCAGTATATTTAGTGGCGTGACAGGAATTGCAATCTGAAGGTATTGCCGTAAATCCGTTGGCATGACATTTGGCGCATAATACCGCTGTATGGGATCCCGTCAGAGGGAAGTTGGTGTTTGCGTGATTAAAGGAAGCGTTCAGCCAGTTGTTCGGATTGTGGCACATCTTGCAATCAGTCGGATATGCCTGGGTTTTGTGATCCTTTGCATTATCGTACTGCACCTGGTGACAGGCGATACAATCAGTCTTTGTATTCAGAACTGTACCCTTATGACAATCTGAGCATTGAACAATAACGGCGTGTCCACCCGATAATGCAAATCCGGTGGTGGTATGATTAAATGTGGAAGGCTTCCATGCTGTCGTGTTATGGCACGGCTCGCAAACTTTGGGAATGCCCGCTGTCACATGGTTCGGGGTGACTGAAGCGGTATATTTGGTCGTATGGCAGGAATTGCAATCCATCGGTGTTCCTCCGGAAAATCCATTGCTATGGCACTTGGCACACAGTACGCTGGTATGCGATCCTGTTAGTGGAAAACTGGTATTTGCATGATTAAAGGAAGCGTTCAGCCAGTTGTTCGGATTGTGGCACATTTTGCAGTCCAATGGATAGGCCTGGGTTTTGTGATCCTTCGCATTATCATACTGAACCTGGTGACAGGCGATACAGTCAGTTTTGGTATTGAGAACTGTACCCTTATGACAATCTGAACACTGCACGATCACAGTATGACCGCCTGTAAGGGCAAAACCCGTGGTCGTATGATTAAATGCCGATGGTTTCCATGCAGTAGTGTTATGACAAGGTTCACAAACCTGAGGTATGCCCGCGGCTAAATGGTTTGGGGTAACCGATGCATTATATTTCGCAGTATGGCAGGATTTACAATCCGCAGGGATTGCACTAAACCCATTTGAATGGCATTTTGCACATAAAAGTCCTGTGTGAGATCCGGTAAGCGGGAAGCTGGTGTTCGCATGATTAAAAGAAGCGTTCAGCCAGTTGTTCGGATTGTGACACATTTTGCAGTCCAAAGGATAAGCCTGGGTTTTGTGATCCTTGGCATTGTCATACTGCACCTGGTGACAGGCAATACAATCGGTTTTGGTATTTTGAACAGTTCCCTTATGACAGTCTGAACACTGCACTACAAGCGTATGACCGCCAGTCAGGGCAAAGCCGGTGGTCGTATGATTGAATGAGGAAGGTTTCCAGGCAGTCGTATTGTGACAAGGTTCGCAAACCTTTGGAATACCCGCTGCCACATGGTTTGGCGTTGCCGATGCATTGTATTTTGTTGCATGGCAGGAATTACAATCTGAAGCGATGGCGTTAAACCCATTGGCATGACACTTGGCGCATAACAGGTTGGTGTGCGATCCTGTCAGAGGGAAACCGGTATTGGCATGATTAAAGGATGCGTTCAGCCAGTTGTTCGGATTGTGGCACATCTTGCAATCCACCGGGTAAACCTGGGTTTTGTGATCCTTGGCATTGTCGTACTGAACCTGGTGACAGGCAATACAATCGGTTTTGGTATTCAGCACGGTCCCCTTGTGGCAATCTGAACACTGGGAAATCCTGGTGTGACCTCCGGTCAGCTCAAATCCCGTTGTGGTATGATTAAATACTGATGGTTTCCACGCAGTTGTGTTGTGGCAGGGTTCGCAAACTTTTGAAATACCTGCTGCAATATGGTTCGGGGTAACCGAAGTGTTGTATTTGGAGGTATGGCAGGAATTACAATCCGATGGGATTGCACCGTAACCATTGATATGACACTTGGTGCAGGAAATTGCCGTGTGCGACCCGGTGAGCGAAAAGCCGGTGGTCGAGTGATTGAAATTTGCATTCTGCCAGTTATCAGAATTATGACAAATCTTACAATCCAATGGAAAGGACTTGCTTTTGTGATCCTTTGCATTATCGTACTGAACCTGATGACAGGCAATACAGTCGGTTGGGATGGCAACAAAACCATTCACATGACACTTAGCGCATAAAACATTTGTATGCGCCCCGGTAAGTGGGAATATCGTTGAGGAGTGATTGAATTTTGCATTCAGCCAGTCGTTGGAGTTATGGCACATCTTGCAATCCAGGGGATACGACTGAGCTTTATGATCCTTCGCTTTATCATACTGTACCTGATGACAGGAAATACAATCAGTTTTGGTATTCGAAACAGTCCCTTTGTGACAATCTGAGCATTGCACAACCCTTGTATGGCCACCATTGAGTTCATAGCCGGTAGAGGTATGGTTGAATGAAGAGGGCTTCCATGCTGTCGTGGTATGGCAGGGTTCACAAACCTTGGGAATACCTGCTGCCACATGGTTCGGATTTGCTGAGGCATCATAC
>CAILAQ010000580.1 GCA_903832165.1 uncultured Bacteroidota bacterium
GCTGTGATTATCCCTGCACCTATTGCACCATCCCCAAGGCAAGGGGCAAAAGCCGGAATCCGGAAATCATCAGCGTTGTTGAGCAAGCCAGAGAGCTTTCAGCCAAAGGATTAAGGGAAATCGTATTGACCGGGGTCAATATCGGCGATTTTGGAAAAACTACCGGTGAAACTTTTACACAGCTGGCCATCGCCCTGAATGAGGTGGAAGGAATTCTCAGGTACAGGATTTCCTCTATCGAGCCTAACCTGATCACCAATGAGCTGCTGAGGTTCGTTTCAGGTACCACCAGATTTGCCCCGCATTTTCATATCCCGCTACAGTCCGGATCGGATAAAATCCTGAAACTCATGAAAAGGCGCTACCTGACCGATGTTTTTGCCGAGCGGGTGATGCAGATCAAATCCCTCATCCCCGACTGTTCGGTCGGAGCCGATGTAATTGTCGGATTTCCGGGCGAAACTGAGGAGGATTTTCTGGAGGTACAACAATTCATCAGCAGTCTTCCCCTATCCTACCTCCATGTTTTCACCTACTCGGAGCGACCGGGAACCCCGGCAGCCGAAATGGCCGGAAAAGTACAGAACCGCATCAGGGACGATCGCAGCCATGCTCTCCACGAGACCGGCACCCGCCTGAAATACGATTTTTACAAGAGTCAGCTGGGAAGTGAGCGGATCGTGATTTTCGAACAGAAAAAACCAGACGGAACCATGACCGGCTTTACTGATAATTATATCGAGGTAAAGGCTGATTTCCAGTCGGAATTTCTGCACCGTGCAGGCTGGGTTCAATTGTGCGGGCCGATCAATGACGGAATCGTAAAAGCAAAGATGATCAGCACGAATCCATTACCTTAGCGGCCGGAAACCCTATTATTATGATGAACTACAACGAAATCACAGAATCCGTCATTTTATTGACCAGAGAAACCGGCCTTTTTCTTAAAAGTATGACCGGCAAGATTACCGAAGGTATGATTGAGACCAAAGGTCAGATGGATTTTGTGACTGATGTCGACAAGAAAACCGAGCAGCTGCTGCTCGATGGATTGGCGAAAATTCTTCCTGAATCAGGCTTTATTGCGGAAGAAGGAACGTACACCCATCGTGGTGAGGTCTATAACTGGATAGTGGATCCACTCGACGGCACCACCAATTTCATACACGGGGTAAGTCCCTTCTGTATCAGTATCGGGCTGATGGAACAGAAGGAAATTGTTATCGGTGTCATTTACGATCCGATTCGTGATGAGTGCTTCACCGCTTATAAAGATGGCCCGGCTCAGCTGAACGGCAAAACCTTCCACGCAAGCCGTCGGAGCAGCCTGAGTCAGGCGCTGGTTGCCACCGGCTTCCCGTATACCGATTTCACACTGGTTGATGCTTACATGGCCTCCCTCAAAGATCTGATGGAATGCACACACGGAATACGCCGGCTCGGTTCGGCTGCCATAGATCTGGCCTATGTAGCCTGCGGACGGTACGATGCCTTCTGGGAATATCACCTCAAACCCTGGGATGTTGCCGCCGGGATCGTAATTATCAAACAGGCCGGCGGTGAGGTAAGCGATTTTCACGGGGGTGATAAATACCTCTTCGGTGAAACCTTTGTGGCTTCAAACGGCTTAATACATAATGAGTTTCTGAACGTGCTCAAAAAGTATTTCTGATTCCATTGAATATCGATGAATCAATCCTGAAGAAAGGCCTGAAGAATGGCGACACGGAGGTTTTTAAGTACCTCTTCATCAGGCATTCACCCGGATTGATCAGGTACGGATCGACAATTACCAAAGATTCTGAAGTTGCCAGGGAACTTGCCCAGGATCTTTTTCTGGAGCTCTGGGAAAAAAGAACATCCCTTCAGGTGAAAGGCTCATTTAAGCCTTACCTGTATACCTCGATGTATCACAAGGCATTGAACTGGCTCCGGGCAAAAAAAATCAGGGAAATCTACGAGAATAACCCTGTCGAAATCTCAAACTGGTTTGCCTCTCCGGTAAATTTCGGCTTGCTGGATCCGCTGAAACTGGAGATCATTGAGCAGCAAATCAGAATACTGCCCGAACAGTGCCGCGAAGTATTTACCCGGGCAGTAATTCTGGATGAAAAGCAGAGCGAAATTGCAGCCGGCCTGGGGCTCAACATCAAAACCGTGGAAAACCACCTTTCACGGGCCAGAAAAATTCTCAGGGAGAAATTAAAAAAAATCCGTTAAGCGCTGGGGGGTTTTATCAGGGTCAGGTGTCATGTAAGAAAAACAGACCGACATGATAACCGACGAATTACTTTTCCGGTTTTTTAGCAGGGAAACCAGCGACAAGGAGAACCGTATGATCAGCGATTGGCTGGCCGGCAATCCTGAGCAAGCCAGCCGCATAACCCTTCTTAAACAAATTTTTGAATCATCGGACGATAACCATTCAACAGAAAAAGCCGAAAAAGACTGGATTCGTCTGGAAGCTGTATTGCCAGCCCCCGCCCGGATCCGGATCCTGCAGCCTTCGCTCACGATCCGCCTGGCACGCATAGCCGCTGTACTGCTGATTGTTGTTGGCACAGGACTCATCTGGAAGTTCAATTCCGGTACCAATATTGTTTCCAATAAAGAACTCATTGCCAAAACAATAATCCTCCCGGATGGCACTGAAGTAAACCTTGGACCTGCCTCGAAACTGGTATATAACGATAAATTCAGAGAGGGCATCCGCGAGATTAAACTCACCGGTGATGCCTGTTTTAATGTTACTTCCGATCCTGACCATCCATTCACAGTGATCGCCGGTTCAGCGAGAATCAAAGTCACCGGCACCCGGTTCGTAGTGAATGCCCCCCCCACTTCCAAAGAGGTTGAAGTTTCCGTTAAGTCAGGAAATGTATTATTCTACAATAGTGAAATCTTAGATAAGAATTCTTTCAGGATGAGCCTCCTGGCGGGAGAAAAAGGAATCTTCTACCCTGAACTCAACCGGATGGATAAAACAAGGGACCCCTATTTCCAAACCACACCATAAAATGATTAACCAACAAACACCAGCACCATGAAAAAAGTATTTACCCTATGGGTTTGTCTCACATTTCTGATGATTGCCCAGCTGAATGCAAAGGAGCTTCAGGCACTGTTTCACAATGCCAGCTTCTTTAGCCCGACAGAAGGTCCGTTCGTTGAGACCTATCTCAAAATCTTCGGTCAATCGGTTGAATATGTAAAAACCGCCCGCGGAACTTTCCAGGCTTCACTGGAGGTTACCATGGTTTTTAAAAAGGATGATAAAATAGTCGATTTCCGGAAATATAACCTGCTGAGCGCCGAGCTCGAGGATACCGCTAAAGCCCAGCCCCATTTCATCGACCAGCAAAGGATCTCCATGCCCTACGGTGTGTACCAGCTGGATTTAAACATCAAGGATAACAACACTAAAGACCCTGCTATTGAGCACGGAGAGATCCTGGCGATGGAATTCAACAAAACCAACCTGAAATTCAGTGATTTCCAGTTTATTGAATCCTTTCAGCCCACAAAACAGGAGAATATGCTGACAAAAAGCGGTTTCGATCTGGTACCGTTTGTCGGCGATTTCTTCCCTGAAAGCGCAAAAAGCATCTCCTTCTATACCGAATTATATAATCTGGATAAGAAAATCGGGTTAGGTCAGGATTTTATCTACCGGTATTACCTTGAATCTTTTGAAACAAATTTCGGACTGGCCGATTACTCCAAGTTCCAGCGGCAGAAAGCGGCGATTGTCAATCCTATCCTCGCCACCCTGCAGATTGCAGAACTTCCGAGCGGGAACTACAATCTCGTTGTTGAAGCCAGAGACCGCAACAATGAGGTTATCCTGCTGAACAAGATATTCTTCCAGCGCAGCAACCCGGGTATTCAAATCAATTTAACTGATATTCAAAGCGTTGATATCACCTCCACTTTTGCCGAAAAAATCAACTCTATGGATTCGCTTAAATTTTACCTCATGAGCCTCGCTCCGGTATCCTCCATGATTGAAATTCAATTTGCAAAAAACCTGGTTGGCACTACCGAAACCAAGCAAATGCAAAAGTTTTTGTATAACTTCTGGAAGATCCGCAATGACAAAAATCCTGAGGCTGAATGGGACCATTACAAAGTCCAGGTTATGATGATGGAAGATGCTTACAAGACGAAGATCAAGCACGGATTCGAATCCGAAATGGGTCGTGTTTGGTTGAAATACGGCGCCCCGGATCAGGTTGAGGAAAGCAAGCATGAGCCGAATGCCTTTCCCTATATTATATGGCAATACTTCCATATTCAGGATCAGAACAATAAACGCTTCATCTTCTACAATCCTCACCTTGCCGGCACGGAATATTTACTCCTGCACTCGGATGCAAGGGGTGAGCTGTACAATCCTTACTGGCAGTATGAACTTTATAGCAGAACAGCCAACCTGAAAAACTATGATAATCTTAACTTCGATGCCGGATACGGCGGACGGGCCCTCGACAACTTCAAGAAATAAAAGCATATAACAGGATGCAACGATTACTACCCGGGTTAACCTGGCTGATATTGTGGATATTATCCTGGTTTCCCGGGTTTGTTTTTCGTTTTCTTGCCTCCGTGATCAA
The DNA here is from genome assembly GCA_903832165.1 of uncultured Bacteroidota bacterium. Taxonomy (GTDB): domain Bacteria; phylum Bacteroidota; class Bacteroidia; order Bacteroidales; family UBA12481; genus UBA12481. The sequence continues at coordinate 4,614 of CAILAQ010000580.1, forward strand.
TCATATTGTCTTTGGTATTTTCGGTTACAGAAAGGAAGTCATCCAAACAAATCTGCAGAACTCCTTTCCTGAGCTCTCCGAATCGGAACGAAAGAAAATAGCCGGTAAATTCTATCAGCATTTTTCTGAGCTTTTTTCTTGAAATCATCGTGCTCATCAGGTTAAATCCTAAAAAACTAAATCGTCGGCTGAGGTTCACCGAGCCTGATATTCTGGCCCGGGCACTTTCCGAAAAACAAAACATTATCATTGCTGCCGGACATTTCGGTAACTGGGAATGGAATGTACCATTGCTTCTGGCAACAGGATACAGGGTCATGGCTGTTTACAAACCTCAATCCAGCCATTTTGCCAACGAACTGATGAAGAATATCCGGCTAAAACCCGAAGTGATACTGGTGCCGATGAAAGATTCCTTCCGGGTGATCTCAACGGAAATCAAGAGCAACAAATCCCCTTTTGCCCTGCTGCTGGTGGCCGATCAAACACCGGCTCGCGGGGATATCAGGTTCCGGACCCCCTTCCTTCATCAGGATACTGCCTTCTTTACAGGCATCGAAAAAATCTCCCGAGGCTTCGCTTTGCCGGTATACTTTGTTGACCAATATAAAAATGGCTTTGCTGATTACGAAGCGTCGGTCACCCTTATCCATGGTGGTGCCGGCACAACCCTGAAGGGCGATGTTACCAGGAAATTCGTGGAATTGCTTGAGAATTCCATCCGCAAAACCCC
>CAILAQ010000581.1 GCA_903832165.1 uncultured Bacteroidota bacterium
CCTGAAACCCTGAAACCCTGAAACCCTGAAACTCTGAAACCCTGAAACCCTGAAACTCTTTAATGCAGAAGTACTTAAGCAACCTCGTCTACGTTCTCTCCAACATCCTCTTCACCGTGGTGACCTTCTCGTGGTCGACGAAGGTGCTGGGAAAGGAGTTGATTGGACAAGCGCAGGCAGTTTTGATTCTGGCTCAGTATTTTGTGCTGATTGCTGCAATCGGGATTCCGATTTACGGGGTGGTGGAGGTGGCAAAGGTTGCGAAGGACAAGATCAAGCTGAGCAAACTTTTCTCTGAGCTGGTAGTAATCAACTTCATTACTACTGCTTTTATGCTGTTGGTCTATCTTGCAGTAATATCACTCGTCAAGATATATCAGCAGGAATTTACTCTGTATCTGATTGGTGGCGGCTTGGTTTTTATCAGCTTTACCACTATCGAATGGTATTATACCGGCACCGAGCAGTTCCGGTTTCTGGCTTTCAGGACGTTGGTTATCCGGTCGGTTTCTCTGATCGCTTTAATCGCTTTGGTCAGGACTAAAGATGATCTTATCATCTACCTGTTAATTAACGTACTAACCATTGTTGCCACCAATATCTGGTATCTGTTTAACCTGAGGGGTAAGGTCAATATCTGGTTTAAGGACCTTGATCTGAGGAGGCATATTCCTGCATTGCTCTTGCTTTCGACCTCCACTATGACCGTGTGTATTTACACTTTCGGGGATGTTATACTGGTGAAATTTCTGACCGGTAATGAAGTGGTCGGGCTTTATTCCACAGCTATCAAACTGAACAAAATGGTGATCCCGATTATCATTTCACTGGCCACGGTGCTTCTCCCCGGGATCAGCCGCAGCATAGCCGGACAGGATCAGCTATCGCTCGAAAAAATGATGGACAGCTCCTTTGCCTTTATCAGTCTGCTGGGAATACCCGTATCGGCCGGGCTGTTGGTATTTGCTCCGGAGATGTTGTATGTATTTACCAGTACTGATTTCGTTGATGCCATTCCGGCTATGAGGATCACCGCCGGTCTGGCATTCGTTATCGGCCTGGGTAATATTTTCGGTCTGCAATTATTGATACCCGGCGGGTTTCGTAAGCAGTACCTGATCGCCACCCTGTTTGGGGTTGGGATCAGTCTGGGTTTAAATTTCCTTTTGATCAAACCTCTTCACGAAACCGGTGCGGCTATTGCGATGATGGCCGCTGAAACCGGGGTAACGCTCGTCTGTTTTTATTACATCAGAAAAAGAATCCCGATCAATTTTAATTGGAAGCTGGTTTTGCAGGCGATCGGAATTTGTTTACTGTTTCTGCCGATAGCCTGGCTGGTCCGCTCCTGGGATACTAAACCATTGATTCGACTTCTGGTTGCTGTTGCCTCCTGTGCCGGACTCTATTTCGCCATCCTTATTTTCGTACTCCGCGAGCGGCATATTCTCGAACTCCTTCAGCGCAAATGGCGGTAGAAAAATTGTTGTATTGAACAAAAAAGAGGTTTTTTGTTCAATACAAGTAATCTATTGAATAAAAAAGGGAACTTTTCTTGAACCTTATCTTTAGCGATCCACCTCACCCCCGAC
>CAILAQ010000582.1 GCA_903832165.1 uncultured Bacteroidota bacterium
CATTAGTGCCTTCTGGCCTCAGTAACGGTAAGAAGTGCTGACTTGATGATGGAAAATTGATATTAATAGCCTCTGGTTCTATCCGGGAGATATAATATGAAAGTTAAAAACTGGAAGTTGCGACTGGGGATAGTATTAATGATTGGTTGTATTCCATTCTACCTGATACTGCCATTAATACCATTCCTTGGAATCGACAACAAACTCAAGATCATTGCATCAACAGCCTCAGTAATTTTCGGTGAGGTAGCTTTCTGGACCGGCGGGTTTTTTGTTGGTAAGGAACTGTTTGTCAAATACAGGGCATACTTTAATCCGAGAAATTGGTTCAGGAAGAAATTGAAGGAGAATCAATAGAAAAGGCTGGCGTCACAAATTAATTCTGACTATGAATTTAACTCCATTCATTCTGGAAAGGCATTTTGCCAGGTACGAGTTTGATGTGCCACATCAGTTGAGCTGTTCTGATTGCGAGCCGCTAAGGATGGCAGAACTTCTGGCATTGGCCTCGCCGGAATCAATCCGGCTATGGGAAACTCTCCAGTTTTTGTATACTGATACGAATGGCCATCCTTTGTTGCGAAAAGAGATAGCCGCATGGTATGGTAATCTAAAACAAGAAGATCTGCTGGTATGTGTGCCGGAAGAAGGAATTTTTCTGGTCATGAATGCCCTGTTGGAAAGGGATGATCATATAGTGGTGATTTCCCCTTCTTATCAATCTCTAAGTGAACTGGCAAAAGATAATGGCTGCAGTGTGAGCAGGTGGGAAGCTGACGGAGAAGGTGTTTATCAGGTTGAATCTCTCAGGTCGCTGGTCAATTCCAGGACAAAAATGGTGGTCATTAATTTTCCTCATAATCCATCAGGGGCTATGATTTCCAGGGCGATACTTGAAGAGATCATCTGGTTTTGCGAAAGGTCCGGTATTTTAGTCTTCTCTGATGAGATGTATCGTGGACTTGAGCAGAATCCTGCTGATCGTCTGCCCTGTGCCTCAAGTTTGAGCGATTTCTGTATCTCCTTGTCGGGGATGTCGAAATCTTTTGCATTGCCGGGGCTGCGGATTGGATGGCTGGCATGCGGTGATCCGGTGATCTTTGAAAAATTGCTCCGACTTAAAGATTATACCACTATTTGCTCCTCGGCTCCAAGTGAGGTGTTGTCGATAATCGCCCTTCGGAGCCGGGAATTGATTATCGACCGGAATCTGGCTATAATCAGGAAAAATATCCTTCTGGTCAATGAATTCGTCCACCGGCATCCGAAAAAGTTTTCTTGGACTCCGCCAGATGCAGGCAGTGTAGCCATGCTGAATATATTGACAGGCCAATCATCAGAAGAATTCTGTCAGGAGTTCCTGGAAAAGAAACAGGTATTGGCCATTGGTTCGCATTTGTTCAGTATGCCAGAACCCGCCATCCGGCTTGGGCTTGGGAGGATAGGATTTTCGGAGGCGCTGGCTGAGTTAAGCCATTTTTCTTCTGAACTATGACTCGGAATTTTGCTTCTGAACTTTACTCCAGAATTTCCTGAACCCGACCGACCTGACCATCGGTAAGCCGTACTTTTATTCCATGAGGATGTGAAGGTGAATTGGTGAGAATGTCTTTCACAATTCCTTCGGTAAGTTTTCCTGATCGTTGATCAGCCTTTAAAACAATCTGCACGCGGATTCCCGGTCTGATGTTATTTCTGTTAGTGCCATTCATGATTCAGCAGTTGTGGGCAAGTATTATGGATCAGGATTTTGCAAAAACTTAATAAGTACATTCTTTTGCCGCTTCAGCAAAGGTTACCAAATTTTTTGGGTCGGTTTCGAAGAAGTGGTCGGAAGCGGAGCAGATATATCCGCCTTCATTGCCTACTTTCTCGAATAGCTCCTGAACGTTTTTGCGGATCTTTTCAGCCGGGCCTTCGGAAAGTGTACTGAACTGGTCGACTCCACCGATTACGGCTATGCGGTTACCCACTTTCTTTTTAAAGTCCCAGGGTTCCTGATTTCCACCAACGCTCATGGGAGCCAGTGTTTCCGAGGCATCTGCACCGGTGAGGATTATCAATTCTTCAATACCGACTGTCCCTCCGCAGGTATGATAGGAAACCATGAATCCCAGATCATGGAGTGCATCGTGCATTTTCCGGTCGTAGGGGAGGCAGAACTCTTCAAACAGGTCTGG
>CAILAQ010000583.1 GCA_903832165.1 uncultured Bacteroidota bacterium
TCACCGATGCCGATAACCGGACCAGCACAAAAACGGTTCCGGCCATGGTTACGATTGCCGATCCTGCTATTGCCGATCCGCTTGCCGGACAGGCGCTCCAATGCGCTGTCAGCGGAGATTATGCTGTAACAGAGGATTTAGGAATCAATACCAATGTCATGAGCATCACCGCCTGGGTGAACCCGACCGGAACTCAGTCGGATTATACAGGTATCGTGATGAATAATGGAACCGGCGCCGGATTCAATTTCAGAGGAGGCAACAATACCCTCGGATATCACTGGCCCGGTGGATCCTGGGGCTGGGACAGCAAGCTTATTGTTCCTGCCGGACGCTGGTCGCATGTGGCTATGGTGGCTGACGGCACATCGATGACCCTTTATGTTAACGGGATTCCTTCAAAACATACAACAGCCTTGCAAAATGCTCCCATCGCAACGATGAATATCGGTAATTATATGGGTTGGGGCGATCGGAATTTTAAGGGTATGATTGATGAGGTTTGTATTTGGAAACGTGCCCTGAGTCAGGATGAGATCAGGAAATCTGCGCATCTGACCAAGGAAAACATGAAATCCGATACGGATTTCATAGCCTATTATCAGTTTAATGAGGCCGGCGGAAATTTGTTTAACCGGATGAGTACCGGCATGGGAGCCCTTATCGGATCCCCTGCCAAAGTCCCCTCAACCGCACCAGTCGGTGCCGGCACCAGCAGCCTGTTAGCCGTGAATGCTGGAGGTAACTATGATTTTACCGGCACGGGATTCTCAATAAATTATCCTCCAGGAGCTTTATATCCGGGTGATGTCGTGGTAACCCGACTGCAGAGCCTGCCTGCAACCCCGCCGAATGCCAATCCGAATCTCGGTTGCTACTGGCTGTTTAATGCCTACGGAAGCGATCATTTTTCACCGATCACAGAACTTAGGTTCACTTCCTTCGCAGGAGTGCCTGCTGATACCATCATTAAATCTCCTTCACAGGCAAAATTATTCACAAGGAGAATCGGCGAAACAACCAATATCTGGGAAACCTTGTGCGGAGCAGTATCAGTTACTCCGGGTGCTAACGGAGTGTTCCGTTTTAATTCAACCTGTCCGGTGAGCATAAATGGTTCGCTCTATCTTTCAAGCGATAATATCAATATGCCCCTTCTTAAAGGAACCACGAGCGGTATCGATAATCGTGCAGATCCTGGCGAATCTTTCGTCCACGTTTACCCGAACCCTGTTTCAACTGAATCCGATATCCGGTTCGAATATCCCGGTAACGGTCCTGTTCAAATAAAACTCTTTGATTCCACCGGTAAACTCATTAAGGTTATTAAAACTGACGGGCCTTGCACCGAAATTGTGCCTGCATCCGGACTGCCGGCAGGCATTTGCTTTTATACCGTTCAGTCTGAAACCAAAATGCGAAGCGGCAGGTTAGTGGTCAGGTAGAGTTGGATTCAGGTAGAGTTGGATTCAGGTAGAGTTGGCAACTTTATAGAGTTGGAATCTTACGACAAAATTGTAATTCCTTGAATAGCAGATGCTATGTGCTCCTATTTATGGCTATTCAGTCGTTGAAGATATTGTATTGTGTTGTAAACGTCATGTTGATAGATGTTTGTACTTTTCTTTGCTGACTGAAGTTGTCAACCCTATTAGAAAAAGTTGACAACTCTTACCCCTATGCATTTAAAGACCAGGATAGTGCCGAATTAAAAACGGAATATTCGGTTTGTAACTATCATATTATTAAGGGCTTGTATTTTCGTTTTAAAGTTGGCAGATCTATAAAGTTGCCAACTCTAATAATCATAATATCTTGGTGACCAAAACCACCTTAACCCTAATCAATGAAACTTCGTCCTTTTTTACTTTTAGCCCCTGTATTGCTCGGTCTGATGCTTCTTTCCGGTTGTGAGAAATATAATACAACGGCGGTCAGCATCGAATTTGAACTGCGAAATGGTTCCGGAATTGATAATACCAATATGTGGCTAAGCACTGATACTGAAGATCAGGGCCCAACAATCAATTCCGGGGTATACCGCACCATTGTAACCCGGGTAGATGTCGAAACAGACACTAGCAATAAAACTAAGATGACCGCTTATGTGGGCAGGAACGGTGCACAAATTGGCTATAAGGAATTCGAGGTTAGTCTGGGTACGACAAAAGTCATAGTGTTTTACGACGGCACCTACCTCGCTGTTGCCGTAAACTAACCACCTCACCCCCTCATCTCCTAAACTCCTCACCTCCTATACTCCTCACCTCCTATACTCCTCACCTATTTTGCATTGTCCGAATTAAATAATCGTTGTTTAGCATTGCGGTTCCGGTAAGTGTTGGTACCTTCGTTTGGTCCCCCTCATTTATCTGGTTCGATATGAAAATGATCCGCCTGATCCTTTCGGCAGCGATCCTTTGGGGGTTCTCCGTTTCCTGTGATAATGTGGTCGAAATGTTTCCGGATAATGCACCGGACACTCTCTATATAATCGGATGTCTCGATGGTTACGGTGGCATGCAGCAGGTGAAGGTCCGAAAATTGATCCATGGGCACGGCGAGGGTTCTATGCTGATAAATGACCCGGAATCCTATCTGCCGGATTCCTCAGCACGCGTTTACCTGCAGGACCCATCCGGAAATCTGACTACGATGAATCCTGTTGTATATCCCCGCCAGACAAGTGGTCCTGTGGCTCAGGATAGTAATGTCATCTGGCAATTGGATAATTACCCGTTGATTCCCGACCAGAAGTATACATTGAAAATCGATAATCCCGCCATGGGACAGGTCGTAACTTCCACTCTTTATTCAATGCCAACCGCCGGGTTTACCTATCCGGTTCCGGCATCGGTCATTCATAGCAAATTCAAGTTTACCGATCCGGTAAGGCCATTCCATATCGAATTTACTCCCGCGTCGGCTGTCATTTGGTCCGTTTCTCTCAAATATCTCGA
>CAILAQ010000584.1 GCA_903832165.1 uncultured Bacteroidota bacterium
GATATTAAATAACTTTATTGCGCCATAAAACTCCTTACATGAAAGACAACCTGAATTTGCAGAGACTGGTCAGAGTCATTGGTTTGATCACTTACCAGTCATTGAGTGGAGAAGCGGTCATGGACCAGCTTAAGGAAGATGAACTTCCGATATCTGAAAGAACTTTTGCACGAATTATTAAGCAGATTCGGGAATTAGGCTTTGAGGTTAAATATTATCCGGATAAGGGCTATCAGATTACTGATAAGGTCAAATTAAATGAGGATTATGCGACTATGCTTGCATTAAATACGCTTTGGACCCGCCAAAGTCGCCTGGAAAGGCTCAATTCCGGGGATTCCGATGACCTGATTCGCACTGATTTGTACTCCAGTGGGCTAAGAATGTTGCCAGTGGTTCTTCAGGCCATGAACAATAGCCAGAAGATTTCCATTGTTTATCAGGAATATGGGAGTCAGGATACCTTCGAGGGAACCGTCAGCCCTTTAAAACTGGCTGAAGCAGATTATCGCTGGTATGTATATGCTTATGATGAAGGTTCATCCAGCCTTAAATTATTTGGTCTCGACCGGATCCGGACCTTCAGCTTGGGAAAAAGGGTTAGCTCAGATGAGATCCCGCATAGCGTAAAGGAGGCACTTGATCTCAATCAATTTAAGCTTGGGGTTAAACCGTCAATCTTTCCGGACTACCCCGGGCAGGTAATGGACGTTACACTGGCTGTTTCCGATTATTCGCTGCCATTCCTGATCGATCGTCCATTTATCGATACTCAGGAAATAACCAATAAGAAAATCGGGGTGTACAACGAGGTAAAGCTCCATATTATCCCCACTCGTGACCTGATAAAAAAAGTGGCAGCGACCCTGGGAGATATAAAGATTGCCGGTCCTCAGGAGTTGACGGATTATGTCCGGAAAGAGTATCCGGCATTTGCTGATGCGATTTTATCGATTTCACCAAAAGGAGAAAACATATTATGCTGAATTTCGATCGACTCACGATAGATCAGATAGAACACGGCCCTGTTCCGGTTTACGATCTGTTGTTAAATTCCTTGTTTTATCCGGCATCCGGTTTAGATGGGGGAGTGGTCAGGGATTGCAATACTATGGGTAGGTCTCTCGGTATCCGGAGTTTTGTATATTGTGATTATGCCACCGGTGAGCAGGCTTTTGAAAATGAGCAAGCATCTTTCAAACGTTATCATGTTTTCGCATCCCGGCGTCTTGTTCAATCCGATTTGGCGCCTCATGGATGGAACCCGATATTACCTCCGAATTTGTCGATGGCCGAATACATAAAGAATCAGTCCAGACTGAAAAGTCCATTCAGCACCTGGACCATCTATGAAAGAGATTCAGATAAAGATGAAGAACACGGCCCATTCAGATTTAGCCTGTTGTACATTGGTGGCGAAGGCATTGCAACCTATCAGGCATTATACTGGACTCAAAAAATTGCCCCGGGTGCATTGGCCATCATTCAGCCGGGTACGGGTTTTGGATTAAACTATACCAATTTCAGCGATCCCAATAGTCATTTGGCCTGGGTCATCAACAATAATCCAGCGGGCATTCCTGACTATATTTATTATGGAGGTAATGGTTCAGGGTATGCGAATTTTAAATGGCCCGGTTACCAGGAGCAAAGAATCATTGATAAGTATTACGGACAGGAAGGAGAGGTGAGGCTTTACCGAAAGATGCTGCCCACACATCCATAATTTCACTTTCTCAGGCTTTCTTTATCCCCTACGACAAATTATGGCGAACCCAGGACTTACGTTTGTTGCATCACCAACAATTAAAAACGTAAAGACATGGAAAGCACTATTCTTAGAGAAGAATTGGGAAAGGTATTTATGTTACGCAACTTGTTCAATGATGAAAAGCAGTATGAGGATTGGAAGAAAGAAGTGTTGAAAGACCGTTTGAGCCGGTTTTATAAAGGGTTGACTTCGGAGAGAAGAATTGTGGTGGTTCGCTGGTATATGGAGCCTGGAAAATATCGGGATTCTATCATCAGGCTGGATAATCTGAAAAAGGATTTGCCGAAGGCATCGCTGAAGGGTGAAAACCTGTGGAAAATGATGTATGACGGCATGTACAGGAAAGAGTTCAAGAAAGTAGAAGTAAGGATCTGTCGGGAAGGTGGATCCGGAAACCGGCTGGTCACTTAGCCGGGGAATCCGGCTCTCTGCAACAGAGCCGGATTAAGATAAACCC
>CAILAQ010000585.1 GCA_903832165.1 uncultured Bacteroidota bacterium
CCTTGAAATCCTTGAAATCCAGTTGGTCCAGCGGGGCGTAAATATCGCGGTCAGTATGAATATATACCAGTTCGTCCGGAGTCTGTGCGTGCATGGCCGTTATCGCGCTGAAAAGAAAGCACACAAGCAGTAGATTTTTCATGAGTGAAAATATTGGATTGAACAAAACAAAGGTATGGATTCCTGCTTTTCGTGCAGGCATTTTAATAGTTCTGCAGAGGTATCACTTCTTTTTGGCCGGTTGTCAGAATATCGCTAATTTTGACCACCTCAACATATACCTTAAATCAATGAACCTTAATACACAAAAACTCCACAGGCAGGGTGTAAGCATCTGGCTTGACAATATTACCCGGAACATGCTTGATAATGGTGTTCTTCATCAATATATCACTGAATTATCAATCACCGGACTCACCTCGAATCCATCAATTTTTGAAGCTGCCATCGCCAAAACAAGTTATTATGATGAGGCCATAAAAAGGATCAGCGACCGGAACCTCAGCGATGAGGACCTGTTTTTCAGTCTGGCCATCGAGGATATTCAGCGGGCAGCAGATTTCTTTCTGCCGGTTTATCAAAGAACCAATGGCCTGGATGGATTCGTTTCTATCGAGGTTTCCCCCTTGCTGGCCTACGATACCGAAAATACAATCAAGGCGGCTCTTGATATCCATCAGAAAGTTAACCGGCCAAATGCCTTTATTAAAATTCCGGGTACCCCGGAGGGCCTACCGGCCATTGAAAAAGCCATTGCCGCAGGTATTCCTGTTAATGTTACCCTCCTTTTCTCGGCAGAGCAGTATGAGGCTGCAGCCATGGCTTACCTGAGGGGAGCAGAGCGGAGGGTGGAGCAAGGACTGAACCCGGATGTAAGATCAGTGGCTTCGGTTTTCGTCAGCCGCTGGGATAAGGCTGTATCGGATAAGGTTCCGGCTGAGCTGCAAAACCAGATGGGCCTGGCCGTTATGCAGAAAACCTATCATTCCTATCTTAAATTCCTTCAGTCGGAAAGGGTTCAGCAGTTGACCAATTTCGGCGTATTTCCACAGCGGATACTTTGGGCGAGCACAGGAACCAAAGATCCTCTGGCCTCCGATGTATTGTATGTGGCTAACCTGATCGCCCCCTATTCTGTCAATACAATGCCGGAAAATACACTGCTCGCTTATGCCGACCACGGAAATACCGCAGACCCGCTCACCGGAGATAAAACCGCCGCAGAAAATATGATAAGCCGTATCGAAGGATACTCAGTAAATTATCAGACCCTGGCTGAACAGCTGCAGCGCGAAGGAGCCGAATCTTTTAATAAATCATGGAATAACCTGATTGGGAGCATCGCCCTGAAAAGACAAAGCATAAAATAAGTCCGGATAATGACTGATTTAACAAAAACCGAAAGCTGGGAAGCGCTCCAAAAGCATTTCAGTAGTTTTGAAAAGACAACTATAAAAGATCTTTTCAAACAGGACGACAAACGCGGCACCCGATTCGTTGCAAAGGAAGCCGGAATATATTTCGACTATTCAAAACACCGCGTGTCCGGCGAAACCATGAAATTGCTTTTCGCCCTGGCCGAGGAGCGTGGTTTGGAAGCCCACCGGGAATCCATGTTCACCGGCAACAAAATCAATAATACTGAAAACCGTTCTGTCCTCCATACTGCCCTCCGTGCACCTAAAGGGTCAGCCATCTTGGCCGATGGACATAATGTTGTTCCGGAAATTCATGCTGTACTGGATAAAATGGGCGTTTTTGCCAGAAAAGTCCGTAATGGCGAATGGACCGGATACACCGGAAAACCGGTAAAGAATATCGTCAATATCGGCATCGGCGGTTCCGATCTGGGCCCGGTGATGGCTTACGAAGCGCTGAAATATTATGCAGCCCGCAATCTTACTTTCCGTTTTGTTTCCAACGTTGACGGAAACGATTTCGCCGAGGCAGTGAGCGATCTGGACCCTGAGGAAACACTGTTCATCATCTCCTCAAAAACGTTCACCACTCTTGAAACTATGGCCAATGCACAGGCCGCCAGGGCGTGGTCACTGAAAAAACTGGGAAGCAATGCTGCTGTAGCCAGACATTTTGTTGCCGTTTCAACCAACGAAAAAGAGGTGGTAAAATTCGGCATCGATCCCTTAAATATTTTCGGATTCTGGGATTGGGTGGGTGGCCGCTATTCCATGACTTCCGCCATCGGACTGTCAACCATGATAGCTGTCGGACCGGATCAGTATCAGCAGATGCTGGATGGTTTTCATCAGATGGATGAGCACTTCCGGACCACTCCGCTAGACCGGAATATCCCGGTTATCATGGGATTGCTCGGCATCTGGTACAATAATTTCTTCGGAGCGCAAACCCAGGCTGTACTGCCATACGATAATTACCTGAAACGTTTTCCCGCCTACCTGCAGCAACTCACCATGGAAAGTAACGGTAAGCAGGTGACCAGCGAAGGGGAACCCGTCAGCTACCAAACCGGAACCATCTATTGGGGCGAACCCGGAACCAACGGCCAGCACTCGTTTTATCAGCTCATTCATCAGGGAACAAAACTGATTCCGTGCGATTTTATCGGATTTAAGGAAACATTGAATGATCTTCCTTCACAGCAGGACTATCTGATTGCAAACATGATCGCTCAGGGGGAGGCCCTGGCTTTCGGAAAAACGGCCGACGAAGTAAGGGCCGGAAATGTAGCCGAAGAGCTGGTACCGCATAAAGTATTCGAAGGAAATCGTCCCTCTTCCACATTTTTCCTTGATAAACTGACTCCCGCAAACCTCGGCAAACTGGTCGCCATGTACGAGCACAGCGTCTTTGTGCAAGGCGTCATCTGGGATATCAATCCATTTGACCAGATGGGTGTTGAGCTCGGCAAAGTACTGGCCCAGAATATTATCCCCGAACTCCAGAACAAAAGCCAGCCTCTCAATCACGATAGCTCAACCAACACGCTGATCGGATTTTACAGGCAGTAGGCAGTCTTCAGTCTGCAGTCTTCAGTTGGCAGTGGAACGACAGCGTAAAGGTGCACTCAAACCCCTCGGTACGGAAGCGGGGACCTTTTGGCTGTCGTACTGGATTAATGAGAGCACCTTTACGCTGTCGTACTAAACCCGACACCCGACACCCGATACCCGATACCTGAAACCCCATACCCCATTTCTCTTATCTTTGTCTAAATATTTGTCAAATGAACACCAGACTTTATCTGATATCGCTGCTTTCAATACTTTTCCTTAGCGGACCAAAACTTAATGCACAGAACCTTCCAAAGGACTCCATACCTGATAAGTTAGTCGTGGTGTGGACCAGCGGCGATCCTGAAATGGCAGAAACCATGGCACTAATGTATACTCATGCCGCCAAAACGAATAAGTGGTTCAAGGATGTTACCCTGATCATCTGGGGTCCGTCAGCCCGCTTGGTAATCGAAAATCCCAAAATCCAGGAAAAGGTTATTAAGATGCAGAAAGATGGTGTTGTGCTCGAGGCATGCGTTGCCTGTGCCAATATGCTGGGCGTGACAGAGCAGCTTAAAAAGCTCGGGGTGGATGTAAAAGGGATGGGAGGACCGCTGACAAACTACCTTAAAAGCGGTGCCAAAGTCCTCACCCTCTAACCCGACACCCGACACCCGACACCTGATACCCGATACCCGACACCTGATACCCCATACCCCATACCCGTCACCCGTCACCCGTCACCCGTCACACTTTTTATATCTTTGCCGAAAATCACCTCTCCATGAAAAAACTTTGCAGCTTCCTGTTTGCCCTTATTGTCCTGGCCAGCCTGTCTGTTTCTGCATCAGCGCAGAATGCAGCTGACACCACTTCCCTGAAATTCAAGGTTGTCAAGCAAAATGGAGTCTCATTTACCGGTAAAATCCTTTCGCAGGATGCCCGTGAAATATTGATGGAAACAGTGGAGCTCGGTCTCGTGTATATTCCGAAACATGAGGTAAAAGAGATTATCACCATCACCAGCAATGAAAAAAACAATGCGGGTGAACTCTTCTCTACCCGTTACTTTCTTACCACAAACGGTTTCCCGATTGAAAAAGGAGATAATTATGTTCAGTGGAATCTTTTCGGACCGGATTTTCAGTTCGGTGTAGCCGACAATTTCGGAGTGGGGATCATGACTTCATGGGTTGGAATGCCGATAATCGGCACTGCGAAATACAGCTTCAAAATATCCGATAAATTTCATGGCGGGCTCGGATTTCTGGGCGGTACAGGTTCCTGGGCATACCCTAAATATGGATTGGCTCTGCCCTTTGGATTCCTGACGCTGGGCAGCCGCGCAAATAACCTGAATTTCTCTGCTGGTTACGGAGCTGTTTTCGGAGAAAGAACGGAAAATACCTACACCATAAAAAATACTCCCACTGAGTTTTCTACAAACAGCTTTACTTCGGAGACCAACACCTTCGCTGATGCCGAAGGTAGGGTCCTGCTGTCAATGGCCGGGATGTTCCGCCTGAATAAGAAGTTCAGTATTGTTTTTGATTCTTTTATTATGCTTCCGGGCAGGGAAACCAGTGTGCAGGTGCTGAAAGAATCATACAACCAGACAGGTAAAGGGGTTACCTATTCTTTGACTTCAGTAGTGCAAAAACGGAATCCTCTCATTGTTTTAGCCCCGGGCCTCCGTTTCCAGGCTTCCGAAAACAGCTCATTCCAGTTTGGTTTTACCGGAGTCCATTACGATGGAGAGTTTATCCAGGTGCCGATACCGATGGTTCAGTGGTTCAGAAGGATCTGATAAAATTCCTGATGCTCGTGATTTTGCCGTAGGGCGTATCAGGAAGTTCAGCCTCCAGAATATAGCTGCCGGGTTTTATTTCACGTGAAAATGAAAAATTCAATTTTGTCTGTCCAAAAGCGCTGATGCTGATCTTCTGTGTCTGCTCGTCTACGATTTTCTTTTCTTTCGTTCCTGCTATAACCTCGCTCAGTCTGACTCTGATCTCTCCCTTCCAGTCGTTTCCAAGGTCGTTAATGGTTATCACTGGAATATTTTCCAACCTGCTTACATGGAGCGAATCCTGCCAGAAATTCAGCATTAATCCTAAGGGCGCAAAAGATTTACTTACATATTTGAGGAATTGAGGTTCCCAGATCAGGTTTTTTAAATCGCTCCAGTTGTCTGAAGTCTGGCCGTTAGGCCGGTCATATCCCAATGCCGTGAAATGCAAAACGCCCGCAGCCTTTCTGTTACAGCGCCAGAATTCCGTTTCGGCGGCAATTAACCGTGCTGCTGTGGTGAACCGCTCCTCAGCAGTTGAGTTTTTACCCAGCAGGTTTTCATACAGCTGTTTTGTAAGGGTTGTAGGGCTGCCATTGCGGTTCAGCCACAACCAGCCATACTCATTGATGATTACGGGATTCGTGCCGGGGTTGTTCTGATTGCTTCCGCCGGGTATGATATCGGCCTTCGCCATATCCCTTAACTTGAAATTCGAATCGGCATAATGATAAGGATGCGATTCGAAAATATCATTTTCCATACGGGTGGTGCTGTAACTGTTATCCCAGCTCCGGCCCGATAAATCGAGCTTCCGTACGGCCGCAATGGCCGAATCGATATAGGGCTTGCACAAACGTGTTTCATTGCTGGCATCCCAGATAATTACGCTTGGATGATTCCATCGCTCCTCCATCCATTCGCGGAATTCCACGGCAAGCTCACCGGCGTTTAAATGCTTGATCCATTTGTTCCAGTTGGTATCACCATACCAGATCGGAAATTCATCCTGGATCATGATCCCTTCCTCATCGGCTATGTCATACCACAACTCGGGCGGAAACCCGATGCAATATCGCAGGGTATTCCAGTACATGTCGGTCCTGAACTTGCGGTGCATGGTTCGAACCCAGTCGCTGTTCCATGGCAGGGTTCCGCAAAGTGAATCTTCGAAAAACCGGTAAATGGTGATATTCGATCCTCGCAGGAAATAAGGCTTTCCGTTGAGCTCCGCCTGATGAGTTACCGGATCAAACCGTAATTCACGCATGCCAAACCGCGTAAAGGATTCATCAGCTCCGGTGCTTGTTTCAAGCGTGTACAGGAAAGGGTCATCGGGCGACCAGAGCCGGCATTTGTCAATCGGGATCACCGCCTCGATTGTTTGATCGGCACCGGCATCTGCAAAATTGGTCACCAGGGTTTTTTTGCCGGCTATTTTACCGCTTTTGGTTTCCCTGATGATAAATGAAAAGCTTCCTGAAACCTTTCTATCCGGATATCGTACCGAAATCCTCACCCGGGCTTCATGGCTCTTAATGTCCGGTGCAACCTGCACATTTCTGATAAATGGCGCCCCGGTAAGTATCAGGTCTACATTGTCGAAAATTCCCGAAATATATCTGTCCTTCTCATAATCAAACCCGTCCGGTATATCTCCGGGAATTGATGTCCGGCTGGACCCTACCGAAACTAAAAGCTCATTTTCTCCCTTGCGTATTGCTTTTTTCAGATCGAAATAGCCTGGCGTAAAACAGGGCAAATGCTCACCAATGTATTGTCCGTTGAGATAGACTTTTGTGCCGAACATCGCTTTCCCGACTTTCAGCAGTGCCGTTGCCGGGATATCCTTCGACAAAATAAATGTCCGCCGGTACCAGTATGCTTCACGCAGCGGGTCCTGCATCTGGTGAAAAAGAACGGTGTCAGTGTTGATTACGGTGCGATCAGCTAACCGTGGCGCCGGATTGATAAAAGCAGGTTCCGCCTCCGTAATCAGGCCCGGAACTCTGATTGTACGTTCAAACTTTGCGGGGATGGTACTCAACCTTCCGTCTGCCACCTGCCAGATGCCATTCAGCGACAAGGTTTCCCTTTTACTCGGGTTTTGGCCGCACGCCGTTAACAGCGCCAGAAATAAAGTGCAGGCAATAATATTTTTCATTCTTAACTGATTTTTGCGGACTTGGTTAATGAGAGTATTCATAACCATAAAGTTGTGAATTTTTATTTCAATCCCGGTAATGATATTCTGAGAGTTTCACCGGCTTTTACCTTGGTTTCCGGCCACTTCATAAATGCCAGATTACCCATTGGATTCAGTGCATCAGCTGAGGCTTCGGAAAATATCGAAATTTCAGCATTATATTTTGTCGGATTGGATATCTCCAGCTCCACCCCTTTTGATGTCCGGCTGATTACCCTCGCCATCACGTGATCAAATACATATAAAACATCCTTGTCCGTCTGAAGGTAAATGCCCGGCAGCTCCATGGCCATAAGGATACCATTCAGCTCATTCCACCCGGTTTTCCATCCTGTCCCCCGCGATCCCCTGCTGTCGGCATCGCAATAGGTGAGGCGCTCGGAAATCGAACCATCAGGTTGTACCCCCTCGGCCCAAGCGTGGGCGATATCCCGTATCAGCTCAGCATATCGCCGGTCGCCGGTACCTCGGTAAATCTTGAACAGCGCATCCCCGGAGGTGGTGCAGATTCCCGGTGCCCCGTGCTTATTCTGTGTACTCGCCCAGTAAGCCCCGGCAACCTTCGCCCCCAACAATGCCAGCTCAGATTGAGGAGGCATTTCATAATCGTATGATACCGTCCAGGTAGCGCAAAGATTGGCCACATTTCGCGATTTTTCAAGCCACATTCTGTCACCCGTGAGCTCATACAAAACCATCAGTGAAGTCATCAGTGCAGCGGCTGATTCAGAATCGGCATTCTGAAGGATATCCGCACAGGCGCCGGTGGTCATCCCCATGGATACAAAATCGCGGTTGTAATAGAAATGGGCGGCCGCAACAGCAATCTTCATAAATTCAGGATTCTTAAAATACTCCGATGCCAGTGCCAGTCCCCCGATGGCGCTCGCACCACTCGTGGTATTATACACAGCCACCTCACCGGTATTGATGTTCACGAAATTTCCCCACTGGCCGGATTTCTTCCAGGTACCTGAAAATGCTTCGGCCAGCCTGCGGATATTTGCTTCCCATTCAGGTTTGATGAAGTCCTGCTTTCCCTGAAATCTGAGCAGCTGAAATTGCTTGATCATCCAGTAAAGAACATCACCGTTTTTGCGCGTAAGAGTTATCCAGGGAAACTCATCATACCCCTCGCGGCCAAAACATTTCCCGTCGAAATTGAGGGCTCCGTAAAAATACCCGGCGGTTCCCTGCGCCCTCGGAATGGCAAAATCAAAAGTGTTGGCGGCGCGTTCCCTGTGCAGCTCATCGCCGGAAACAAGCATCGGATAGGTATTCATCAGGCCTCCTACCCACCCGAAAGATATCCAGTCGGCATTCTCGGGACGATAGAAACGGTACGGGCTGTTATCAAAATACCGGTTGTCAATATTCTTAGTCATCACCTTTGCAGCTTCACTGAATGGCATTAGATTCCGCGGCTGATTAGGGCCGGTAATGCCCTTCCGCACCGACATGAATTTTTCCAGAAGTCCCGGAATATCCGGTGTTTCAAAGCAATAAATCCGTAATCTCAAAGTGATCTCATCTCCCGCTTTAAAGTCCTTCCCCCGGTCGGGACTCGGGCTGAAACCCACAAATTCAGGCTTGAGCTCCCTTACACCCGGAGCGCTCACCATGATCGTGGCTTTTGTGCGGTCATGGCTCTCGCTAACAATCAGGCCGTTGTCGATAATCCCGTTTGCGGTGCGGATTCCCTGCTCTGTCAGCAAAATGAATGCCCGCTTAAGCTTCTTGCTGTAAAAACAGATAGCCGGTGTGGTTGCATTGCATGCCGTGACCTCTATTTTTGAAAGGTTACCCAAATCCGGCGATAGCTGCGGCAATCCCGTAGTGGTGAGTGGCAGCTCTTTTTTATACAGGTCGATACGATCAAGGCCGGCAGCATAATCGCGGTTCACAATCCTGTTCCGGTTTCCGTTATAAACAGATGCCGGTATCATCACATAGTTCTCCGTGCTCCATCCCTCGAAATCAAAAGCAACCGCAACGCCTGCCGATGAGCTGCTGCCCTGTCGGAGCCTGAATGTCGCAACCATTTCCAGTGCATCCCGGTCGCCTGGAATACTATTATATATTATATCCGATATCCATTCAGCCCCGGGAAGTGTAAGCTTATCACCCGCAAATTGTTTGGTGTCTGCCAGTTTTGACCCATCATAAGTGCATTCCAGCAAACGCATGGTGCCACCGAGTGGCTTGAGCAGTTTTTCAATCCCCGCCATACCGGGCATCGCCGCGCCTGATAAAGCCGGAAACAGCAATAATTTCAATAATTTACAGAACCTTATATACATGGTATTCAAAAGTTAAAAGTTAGAGATTCGAATTCAGAATTCCGAATGCCGAGGTTGGAGATTCAGGGGACCATGAAGTTAAAAAATCAATACTTCACGATTACTTTATACTATTAATTCGGAACTCGGAATTTTAAATTGGAATCTACTACTTCATAATTCGGAATTCTAAATTTGAATCTCTAACTTTATTTTTCAGTTCCTCCGACTTTCTTAATATCAATAACCTCCAGCACCCTTTTCTCATACCCCCGGAGTGTCACATTAATCATAGCCACCCCAACCACCTTCAGTGTCGATATCGAGTTTGGCATTAACAGCTTTAGAATCGGGACCAGCCAGGTAATGTATTTATAGTATGAATTAACATTTTTCAGGCCGGGAGTTGGAGTCATGAATGCCGGCCGGAAATTAAAGACCTGCCTGAAAGGCAGTTTTGCCAGATCGTTTTCGGTTTTGCCTTTTACACGGGCCCACATGATCTTTCCCTTTTCGGTACTGTCGGTGGAGGCACCGGATACATAGCAAAAAGTCATAGCCGGATTCAGCTCTGCCAGCGTAGTTGCGAACGCCAGGGTAAGGGTATAGGTGATGCGGGTATACTCAGGTTCTTTCATTCCCACTGATGACACACCGGCACAGAAAAAGCAGGCATCATATCCCGTGAGCTTCTCCCTGACAGGCGACAGTTCGGTAAAATCCTGATGGATAATTTCCGTAAACCCTGGATGAACAACACCGCATGGTTTACGGTTAATGACGAGTACCTGCCCGATTTCAGGATGATTCAGGCATTCATGCAAAACACCTTCTCCAACCATTCCGGTTGATCCAGTGATTATAACTCTGAGCTTTTCCATATCGATTTGGAATTTTGTCTGAAAAGGTGCACAAAATTTTGATACTCAAACGTGGTTGCCAATGATAAAGTTAACCCTTAATACCCACGGCTGTTGGCAGAACCGCCGGGAATATTTAAATTGCTGACCAATCAGGACGGAATTACGTGAAATTATTTTCTTTGGCCTTTATATTCGGATGTCTGTTGATGTTCTCCGGTTGCAAAGAGCAAACGGAAAATCCGGCGTCAGGTAAATTTATTGATATCAGGGATAAACATGAATATTCGTGGGTTACCGTCGGTACGCAAACCTGGATGGCGGAAAATCTGGCCTGGCTGCCAGCCGTAAGTCCGCCGGATACCGGGTCTTTTTCAGAACCATTATTCTATGTTTCAGGATATCAGGGAAATAATGTAACTGAGGCCAGACGCACCAGCGGATTCTCTTCATACGGGGTGTTCTATAATTGGCCGGCGGCAATGAACGGAGCCGATACCCTGCAAAACCTTATTTATACCCGTGGCATCTGTCCCGAAAAATGGCACCTTCCTTCCGATCAGGAATGGGATATCCTGATCAACTTTCTCGGAGGTGAGTTTAATGCCGGGAAGAAAATGAAGTCCATCAAGGGTTGGGAAAGCTTTGATGGAGTGTCTGGCCGGGGTGATAACTCAAGTGGATTCAACGGACAGCCTGCCGGATTGAGGAATAACCTCGGCAAATTTTATGAAATTGGTTATAATGCCCTCTTCTGGACAACAACAGGCAACGGCGACTACAGTGCCTGGTACCGGCATCTGATCTATAGCCATGAAGGGGTTAACCGATATTTCCTGAGTAAATCATGGGGACTTTCTGTCCGCTGCGTAAAAGACTCTTGACAGCAGGCAAAAGGCAAAAGGCAGAGGGCGAAAATTAGTGCCAGGAATTATGTTTTAAGAAATAAGGGGGTTAATTCTTTAATTAGCATATTAGCACATTGGCACATTGAGCTACCCTTTTCTGCTGATGTCGCGGAGCTTGTCGAAATCAAGAATTTCAACCTTGCGGTCATCAATTTCGATAAGGCCCTCTTCCCTGAATTCCTTGAGTATGCGGCTGACTGATTCTTTCGTCATGCCCGTGAATTCGCCCAGCTCCTGGCGGGTAAGGATGAAGTCGAACGGATTGGTTTCAAAAATGAACTTTTGAAGGTTAAGCAGGGCTTCCGAAATACGGCCCGCCATATTTTTCTGGTTCAGACTTCGTATGCGATTAAATAAAAGGATATCCCTTTCACCCATGGTTTTGTAAAATCGACGGGCAAAATCAGGATTGGTATCGATCAGCTTGTGCAACTGCTGAATCTCAAGATAACAGGTGCGGCATTCCGAAATGGCGATCACTGAAAAATGATAACGATTGTCAACGAACAAACCCGGTCCCGTAAGGATAAATACCGGTTTCTCGACGGAAATGATAATATCCTGCTCGCCGGGGGTTTCCAGAACCACCTTCGCCAGCCCTTCATTCAAACTTACCAGATGAGATATCGGAGCTCCTTGTTTGGCAATCACTTCACCCGTTCGGTAGGTCGTGTCGTATTTTGCCTGATGGAGTATCTCCATTTCAGTAAGGCTCAAAGCCTGAAATGCATCACATTTCATCAGACAATGCTGGCAGGAATCAGGTGTGGTTGGTTCAATCATGCGGTTCGAGTTGGTAATCACCTGCGAATATAAATAATTATGATATATGTCAAGTATTAAATGATATAAATCAAGAGTACAAAGATATAGATCAGTTATAGAGTGAATTAATTCACACTAAATAGGAATACATATCAATATGTGAAATCTTACTGTTTAACTGATAACAGGTACTTTCGAACCAAACTATCAACAAATGTTTATTTATATGAAAAAGTTTAGTTATTTATTAATTGTCAGTGCATTAGCGATTTTTTCGCTGGTCGTTCTGTTCCCCGCTTGCGAGGGACCGATAGGGCCGGCCGGCGCTAATGGGACCAACGGAACCAATGGAACCAATGGTTCGAATGGTTTGGATGGTAAAGATGCCAATGCTTTTTGTGTAAAATGTCACAATGCAGCTATGTTCGGAGCTGTTGAGTCACAGTTTGCCACTTCAAAGCATGGCGAAGGCGAAACCTGGGCAGGCGACGGTAACCGTCAGAGCTGCGCTCGTTGCCACTCTTATCAGGGATACAAGGAAACCATGCTTACCGGTCGCGATACCGTTGAGTTCATTCCTAAGATTCCGGTTGCTCTTCAGTGCGATGCTTGCCATGATTTCCACGGCACCCTTGATTCCACTGACTTCCCGAATTACGCTCTGGGTCATACCGGACCGGTAAAAGTTTTGGCTGATCCTACCAAAACCATCGATTTTGGTAACTCATCCAATGCCTGCTTATATTGCCACCAGGCTCGTCCGGCAGCAGGATTCCCACTACCTTTGACCGGTGACACCACCTATGCAATCACCAGCTCACGCTGGGGTCCGCATCATGGTCCACAGGGTAACCTGCTCAATGGAACACAGGGATGGCAAGTTGCAGGAGCTATGGCTTACACCAACACCAACCACAAAGGTGTTGCTACCTGCTCAATGTGCCACATGGCTGCAGGCGAAGCTACTTTAACCGGTGGTCACACCTGGAGAATTAAAAGTGCCGACGGTACAAAAGTTAACGTTGCCGGTTGTATCAAATGCCATGCCGGTGCAACAACTACCGATATCAACGGTAAGCAGACTGAAATCGCAGCCGATCTCCTGAAACTTCAGAACCGTCTGATTGCGCTGAAACTGTTGGATCCTGCTACATTACTGGCTATTCCTTATAACCAGGTTGGTAGTGGAACTAAACTGCCTGGTAAAGGCGCCAAATGGTCACTGAAAGAAACAGGTGCTTTCTTCAATTATCAGATGGTTGAAGCTGACCGTAGTAAAGGTGCACATAACTACAAGTATATCAAGGCTCTGTTGAGTAACTCTTACGACGCACTCAACTAATGATATAAAAATATAGAACAAAAGGCTCTAACTCATTTAGAGCCTTTTTGTTTTTTTGTATTTTGCTCAAAATTAAACGGAGGGATAAAGAAAATGAAAAAAATGGCTGCCCTGCTTTCAGGGATTCTGATGATCGGGATGGTTTCATGCGAATACCAGACTATCGTACCAAATGAGGTTATTATACCGGATACTCCGGTCGATTTTGTAACCGAAATCGAACCTATTTTTACATCGGTTGGCTGTATTGCTTGTCACGACGGGAAAATCATGTATAGTCTGTTACCCGGAAAGGCATACACATCGCTGATCAGCCGTAACCTGGTGGATACAGCAAATCCTGCTAACAGCAAAATCCTGACCAAAATCAGCGGAGGCCATAATAACAAGTCTTTTACCGCCACTCAGTCTGGTTTGATCCTGAAATGGGTAACCGAAGGTGCCAGAGGCGTGATCCCCCCGGTTAGCTTCAAAACTGAAATTGAACCTATTTTTACCTCCGCACAATGTATAAGCTGCCATGGAGGTTCCCTGGCTCCTGATCTGAGAGCAAACAAAGCTTATGCTGCACTCACAACCAAAAGTCTGGTTAAAGCAAATGACCCTGCAGGCAGTAAATTGGTCCAGTATATCAATGCCGGTCACAATACCTCCGCTAAAATCACTGCCGACCAAAAGGCACTGATCACAAAATGGATCAATGAAGGTGCATTAAACAACTAAAACACAACCTATAACATGAAAACCTTAAAAAACAGCTTTAAGCTATTTGCAGTATTAGTGCTTTTTGCGCTGAGTGCTCAGTCTTATGCACAGGATTCCGTAGCCGGTCCTGATCGCCGCCCGGTAAAGGAAGTATTCAATTCTTCCCTCCTCATCGACCAGAGAACAAATGTCGGACCCTATAAAGGAGGCCTGGAACTGATTATCCACCACCGTTTCGGTACCATGGACAATGGTTTCTCCGATCTGGCAGGAATTTATGCTTCTTCCAATATCCGTCTGGGATTTAATTATGGTATCACCGAAAGATTGTCCGTAGGTATCGGTACCGAGCGCTACAATAAAGTTTCGGATATCTATGGAAAATACCTGATCCTTCAGCAAAAAAGAACCGGTATGCCTATCAGCCTGAGTTATTATACCCAGTTTGCCCTGGATGGCCGGGATAGTTCAGTTTTCGAAAAAAGCTACCATTTTAAGAACCGCTTTACCTTCTTCAATGAAGTGATTGTTTCCAGAAAATTCAACAGCAAATTCAGTTTGCAGGCAGCAGCATCTTTCAGCCATATCAATGCAGTCGGCAGCGACAGCACTCGCTGGAACGATTATACCGGCATCTCTGTGGGCGGTCGTTACAAAGTCTATAATGAAATGTCGGTTATTGCAACCTACGATCAGGGATTCGCTTTTACATCAACCATTCCTTCATCCCAGAAAACGGATAGGATTGACAGGCTCGTTGCACCAAAGCCTAGCTTCGGACTTGGAGTTGAGATCGCTTCGCCGACTCACTGCTTTATGATATTTGTATCGAATTCCAATAACATCGTTCCTCAGAACAACTTTGCCTTTAACTCCACCGATCTTTTCGATAGCTCCAAAAGTTTCTTTGGGAGAATCAGACTTGGGTTTAACCTTACTGTGAGATTTTAATTGAAGTTGGAGATTCGAAGACCAATTTTGAATGTTGAAATTACAAGCTCAAGTTTGCCTTGAAAAGTTGTCATCCCCGCGGAGGCGGGGACCCCGTCCCTTACCGCGAAATCGGGCAAGTGGCGTGTCCCTTACCACGGTATCTACTTGAATTTTCCACATCAACATTCAAAATTGGCCCTCGAATCTCTAAATTCCTCCCTCCTTATAACAGTCTTTAAATCAAAGATGAAAATAAAACAAATACTATTCCTCCTGGCTTTATTAACCGGAATGACACTTCAGGCACAGGATTCGATTCCGGCTTTAGTGAGCAATCCTGCTAATAATCATTGCTTCAGCTGCCACGGGAAACGCTGGTATACATACTCCAACCAGGATTCTAGCCAGATAATCAGGCATAAAATGTTCAAGGATCTGATCATTGATACTACTGCCTATTATCACAATAATCACAAATCCCTGGCCTGTACGGATTGTCACTCAGGCGATTATAACAACCTGCCGCATAAATCCGACCTGAAACTCGAGCCGCTGATGGTTTGCACGGATTGCCATACCGATACGGACGACACTCCGCCAATTAATTTCACCGGCATCACTGAGGAGTTCAAGAAGAGTGTTCATGCTACCCGAAAAAATGCAAACGCTACCTGCTGGTCATGTCACAACCCCCATTCCTATAACATTACCACCCGAAGCAAGGATAATCTCAGCCATGTGGTTGCCTATGACAATTCAATCTGCCTGGAATGTCACTCAGGAATGGGTAAATTCGATATCCTATACGGCGATCCGAAATCAAACCTGATCGCTAAACATAAGTGGCTTCCCGATCCGGTAAAACATTTCAAAAATGTTCGCTGCATCGAATGCCATGCCGAAATCAGGGAGGATGTGCTCGTTGCTCATAATATCCGGCCAAAAGAAGAAGCTGTCCGCAATTGCACACAGTGCCACTCGGCTGATTCCAGACTGAAATACTCGCTTTATAAGTATCAGCTTGCACAGAATATCTCCGAAAAAGGTATCCTTTCATCGATTGTCTCTAACCGGGATTTTGCTATCGGTACGAACCCGAGTCCACTGCTTAACCTGATCAGTTTGCTCATTTTTGCCAGCGCATTGGGTGGTGTTGCCATTCATACCATAATCCGAATAATGAAGAAGTAATATGAGCGGAAAAGTTTATCTATACCCAATCTGGATCCGGCTGTGGCATATATTAAATGCCCTGCTGTGCCTGATCCTTATCATTACAGGGATAAGCATGCACTATGCAAGTCCCGAAGGAACCCGGATCAGCTTCGGACTGTCAGTGACCATGCATAACATCTCCGGAATATTGCTCTCCGTAAATTATGTGATATTCTTCCTGGGGAATCTTTTCACCGGTAACGGCTTGAATTATGTAATCCAGTTCAGGAATTTCAGCAATCGGATTTGGAAACAGATGCGCTATTACGCTTTCGGCGTATTCCTGAAGGAACAGGCGCCTTTCCCTATCGGAAGCGCACGCAAATTCAATCCCCTGCAACAGGTGACTTATGCAGCAATAATGTATCTGATAGTTCCGGTTGTTTTTATTACCGGCTGGGCACTGCTCTTCCCGAACGTGATCGTGGAAAAATGGTTAGGCATTGATACCTTTGCACTCACCGATTTTCTTCATATCGCCGCCGGATTCGGCATCTCCATATTCCTGATTATACACCTGTATTTTGCTACGATGGGCCATAAGCCGACTGATCATTACAAAGCTATGTGGACCGGATATCATGATGATGAAACTGAGCACGAAGCGAAAGATCATCTATAAAGAATTAATTTCTTATTTTTAAGAAAACCCGGCCGGGGTTCCGGCCGGGTTTTTTAATGCTGAAAAAAATGAAGAAAATATCAATCTTGATCGCATTGGCTTTGAGCTTACCCTCCCTGGCTCAGCAATCGGCGACGACCACTTACCACACGCCGGCCGAAATCAACGCACAAATTAGCTCCTTCGCAAAATCACAGCCAGGGGCAGTTACCCTTCTCCAGCTCGCAAAAAGCTTTAAAGGGACCGATTATCAGATCGTCCGGATCAGCAGCAAGCCTGACCCTGCCAACAAGAAAAAACCCTCCGTTCTGGTTGTGGCCAATCTTGAGGGTACCTCACCGCTTGCCAGCGAAGGAGCGCTGTATCTGATCAGTGAATTGCTGAAGAATCCTGAACAATACAAGGATATTACCTGGTACGTGCTCGCATGCGGCAATCCCGATGGCGCCGATCGCTATTTTCAGAAACCACTCCTCGTGGATGGACGCAACTTCCGCCCCTGGAACGATGATATGGACGAGCTTACCGATGAAGATGGTCCGGACGACCTGAACAAGGATGGTTTCATTACCCAGATGAGAGTGAAGGATCCTGATGGTGGTTATATCATTGATATTAAGGACTCCCGGCAAATGAAAAGGGCCGATCCTGCAAAAGGGGAAAAAGGCATATATAAATTGTATCAGGAAGGGATCGACAACGACGGCGACGGACAGTTCAACGAAGATGGCACCGGTGGAACAAATATCGGGATAACCTTTCCTTTTTTATATGGATATAACCAGACAGGTACCGGCGCATGGAGCGGTTCGGAGCCAGAGATTCTCAGCCTCATGAAGTTCGTGAACGAGCATCCTGAAATTGCCCTTACCATGTCCTACGGATCATCAAACTGGTGCCTGCAGCCTCCTAAAGGTGGCCGGAAAAGTGCCGTGAATCTCAGTGCCATCAAGCTTCCGCAGCGATATGCCCAAATGCTCAATGCCGACCCTGAAAAAACTTATTCCCTCGATGAGGTGAAGGAAATGCTTAAAGCTACCGTGCCTCCCGGCACAACGGTAGATGATGCCATGGTGGCCGGAATGCTCGATATGGGCCCGGTGATCAACCCGCTCGATGCAGATTCCAAAATATATACTGCTTTTGCGGATAAGTACAAGAAATATCTGAAAGAGAAAAACTGGACCTCAAAAAGAGTGGATCCGATGAGGGAAAAAGACGGCTCATTCGAGCTGTGGTCCTATTTTCAACTTGGGCTCCCTTCATTCAGCATGGATTTTTGGGCAATGCCAAAACCGAAAGACTCCACAAAAAATGTTTTCATGGCTTACAACGACTCCATCCTCGGTGGCAAAGGCTTCAGCGCCTGGAAGGAATTCGACCATCCGAAACTGGGTAAAGTGGAAATCGGCGGAAATATTCCATATGCTGATATTCTGCCGCTTCCCGGACAAATTGATACGCTGCTGAATGTGCAGGTCCCCTGGATATTTGAGCTCGTAGAGCAAATCCCCCAACTCGCTGTTGGTGAAGTTAAAGTGGAAGCTCAGGGAGCTGGTATATACCGTGTCGACGCATGGATTGCCAATGACCGTCAATTGCCATTCCCATTGGCTATCGGCACCCGCACCAAAATTGTACCGCCGGCAATAGTTACCCTTACCGGCAAGGGTATCACTTTTATCTCAGGCAGGGACCGTACCCCTTTCGAGGGCATCGGCGGCTTTGAAACCCGCAAGCTGACCTGGATTATCAAGTCAGATAGTCCGGAGGATATCCTGATCAGGGTTGATCCGGTGAATGCCTTTGGAAGTGAAAAAACCATCAGACTGGGAGGAAAATAATCATGACAAGAACAATTTTCTATATCGGATTGATACTGTTTTTCCTATCTGGATATACCTTATCAGCACAGCAAAAAATTGAGGTCCCTCTCCGGTTCGACCGCTATTATACCTATGAGGAAGTAAATCAGGCACTGGTAGCCCTGAATAAGGCCTATCCGCAACTGACTAAACTCGAGATGATCGGCCATAGTGATGAGGGCCGTGAAATCTGGTCCATTACGGTCAATAATCCTGCTACCGGTGCTGAAACCGATAAACCTGGTGTTTATGTGGATGGCAATATCCATGGTAATGAAGTGCAGGCAACCGAAGTATGCCTCTATTTTCTTAATTATATCCTTACCAATTATGGCAAGCTCGACAGAGTGACCCAAACGGTCGACCGGTCAGTGATCTATTGCGTGCCGACAGTGAATGTTGATGGACGCTATCACTGGTTTGCCGATGCAAATAATGCCAGCTCTGGACGCGGGCTCTGGATTCCAAAAGATGATGACCGCGACGGGCTCTTTGATGAGGATCCGCAGGAAGATCTGGATGGCGATGGTTTTATTACTCAGATGCGGATCCGTGATACCCTCGGGGATTATAAAACTGATCCGAAAGATCCCCGCCTTCTGGTTCGCGTTGAAAAGGGACAGAAAGGCGAGTTCAGAATTCTGGGTGCCGAAGGGATTGATAATGATAACGATGGAAAAGTAAATGAGGATGGGCCCGGGTTTGTTGATCCAAACCGGAATTTTCCATACAACTGGCAGCCAAACTACGTTCAGGGCGGTGCCGGAAATTATCCGCTGGAGGGCAAAGGATTACAGGCGGTGGCCAGTTACCTGTATGCCAGGAAAAATATCATTGTGGCTTGGGCTTTTCATAATTCAGGAGGGATGATCCTGCGAGGCCCGACAAGCAAGTCTGCCCAGGAATATGACCGCCGCGATATCGAGGTATTCGATTATCTGGGGAAAAACAGTGAAAAGATGATCCCGGGTTACAATTACATGATTTCCTGGAAAGATCTTTATACCACCTGGGGCGATTTTGGCGATTTTACCGATGATATCGTCGGGGCTTTCACCCTGGTAGGCGAACTTTTTCAGTCGAACACCGAGTCGTATCGCTCCGATACCACCAAACCCCCCTCTGCAGAGGAACAGTCTACCGAACGGATCAAGTTTAATGATTACCTGACCAACGGCGCCATGTACTCCAACTGGAAACCATACAAGCACCCGCTTTACGGCAATATTGAGATCGGAGGCTGGAGCAAGTTTAACGCCCGCCTTCCACAGCCATTCATGCTGATGGACCTGGTCCACCGCAATGCCATGGCTGTATTTGTCAGTGCATTCAACCTGCCGCAGATCAGTATGGAAGTATTTGAGAAAGAAAAAATCGGCAAGGACCTCTACCGGATTAAAGTCAGGGTGTCCAATTCGAAAGCCGTTTCATCGGTAACATATCAGTCGGTGAGGATAAAAATTAATCCGATGGACTACCTGAAACTGGTGGGGAAAGATATCAGTGTCGTAGCTGGCGGACCAATTACCGATCAATTTCGGAATGAGGCTTCCTACAAGCAGTATAAGCCTGAAATCCAGTTTTTTACTATTCCCTCGTTCGGTCAGGTCGAATATCAGTTCCTGGTGTCCGGGAAAGGGAAAATGAAACTTGAATATCACTCTGAAAAAGCAACGGACAGGGTGAAAGAAATTGAACTCTGATGGGGTAGAAAATAGACAGTTTATTAACTTTGAACAGTAGGTAAATAACTATATAGATATGATGGGACTAAAGAGAATAATATACATTGCGAGACTTCCGATTCTCCTGTCTTTTTTAGTCATTGCCAGCCACTTGCCGGTTTTCGCTCAGTCGAACGAAGATTGCCTGATGTGCCATGATGACCCGAGTTTATCGATCGAGAAAAACGGAAAGAAAATCTCTTTGTATGTGACCGCCAAAACACTGGGAGGTTCTGTTCATAAGGATCTGAAATGTGTTGCTTGCCATGAAGATGCTGCCGTTGCTGAATTCCCGCATCCGGAAGGGCTGAAGCCGGTTAGTTGTGGTAAATGCCACACTGAACCTGACAAGCAGTTTGAAGCCGGGGTTCACGGACAGGCAAAAAGGCTCAAATCATTGTATGCCCCGGATTGTAAAGAGTGCCATGGCGATCACGAGATCTTGTCAAGGACCAATCCGAAATCACGAACCTATAAGATGAATGTGCCGGTTTTATGCGGTAAATGTCATCGCGAAGGTGCTCCGGTCGCCCGCATATATAATGTATCTGAACACAATATACTGGAGAATTACAGCTCTGATGTGCATGGTATCGGCCTGTTCAAAAAGGGACTGATCGTTTCCGCAACTTGTAATGACTGTCACGGTAATCACCTGGTCCTGCCGCATACCAGTCCTAACTCCTCGATCTCCGTTAACAATATTGCCAAAACCTGTATGACCTGCCACACAAAGATTGAGGAGGTCCATACCAAGATTATTAAAGGGGCTCTCTGGGAGGAAAAACCGGGTTCGATACCTGCGTGTACCTCCTGCCATATTCCGCACCGCGTGAGCACGCAGAATATTGTGGCGAATATCTCCGACCGCGAGTGCATTAAATGCCATGAAAATTCCACAGCTTCCATGCAGGTTGGTGACTCAACAGTTTCAATGAAGGTCAACAAGGCCGACCTGGCTAATTCGGTTCATAAGAATATTGCCTGTGTCAAGTGCCACTCTGATGTATCATCCAACCGGGCAAGGCCTTGCGAAACAGCCGGCAAGATCGACTGCTCTTCCTGCCACGCTGAAGTATCTGCCCTGTATGCCGGTAGCGGGCACGGTCAGGCATACGACCGGAAAGATAAAAATGCACCTTACTGTACCACCTGCCATGGTACGCACAAAGCAAAATCGAGATTGGATGATACTTCGCCATCCTATCGGGCAAATATTCCGACACTCTGCGGATCGTGCCACAAAACCAATGGAAAGGCCAACGAAGGAACCGATCTGCATCAGAAGAATACATTGGTCGACTATTCTCAGAGTATTCATGGCAAG
Organism: uncultured Bacteroidota bacterium; assembly: GCA_903832165.1. Classification (GTDB taxonomy): domain Bacteria; phylum Bacteroidota; class Bacteroidia; order Bacteroidales; family UBA12481; genus UBA12481. Next base: position 21,516 of record CAILAQ010000585.1, read on the forward strand.
GGGCTGATAGAGAAAGGGCTGACAGTTAGCGCGGTCTGTACCGACTGCCACTCCACTCACAATATCCTTAAGGAGACCAATGAGCTTTCGACCATTTATACCAAGAATGTTCCGGCCACCTGCGCCACCTGCCATAAGGGTATTTACGATGAATATGTCAAGAGCGATCATGCGATAACCAAGGATGGGAAAGAGAAGAAATATCCTACCTGCGTGGATTGTCATACCTCGCACGAGATCAGCTCCACTGGCGGTGATGCTTTTATGGATGAGGTTACCACACAGTGCGGCAGCTGTCATAAAGAGACTGCAGAGACCTATATGCTCACCTATCACGGCAAGGCCCACACACTTGGTTATTCGAAAGCGGCCAAGTGTTCCGATTGCCATGGATCTCATACCATTCTTGCTATAAACAATCCTAATTCATCAGTTGGAAGCATAAATATCGTTGCCACCTGTCAGAAATGCCATCCCGATGCCAACAAGAGATTTACCGGGTACCTGACACATGCAACTCACCATAACAAGGAAAAATACGGTGTGCTGTTCTATACCTTCTGGGCCATGACCAGCTTGCTGATTGGCGTATTTCTGTTCTTTGGTGTTCACCTGGTTCTCTGGTTCCCGCGTTCGTTAAAATCAATGAGGGAAAAGAAGAAGAAGGAAAAAGAAAAGTTGCAGGATACCCTGGCAGATAAATATTTTGTCAAGCGGTTTAGCCGCAGCCAGCGGATGACCCACCTGTTTGTCATCATCAGTTTCCTGATGCTGGCACTTACCGGTATGATCCTGAAGTTCTCCAATATGGCATGGGCTGCCTTCCTCGCCGACCTGCTCGGCGGTGCGCAGGTTGCAGGTAAGATTCACCGGGTTGGGGCTTTCATCACTTTCTGCTATTTCGGTTTCCACCTGTTCTCACTGATCAGAACCAAAATCAAGAAGCGCATTCCTATCGGGAAATTTGTTTTCGGAAATAATTCCCTGATGTTCAATATGCAGGATATCAGAGATTTTGGTGCTACGATGAAATGGTTTGTCGGTCGCGGGCCAAAACCGGCTTATGGAAGATGGACCTATTGGGAGAAATTTGATTACATGGCTGTATTCTGGGGGGTTGCCGTTATCGGATTCTCCGGATTGGTGCTCTGGTTCCCGGAGGTTTTCACAAAAATATTACCTGGCTGGCTGATCAACGTTGCACAGATCATCCACAGTGATGAGGCTTTACTGGCTGTAGGATTCATCTTTACCTACCACTTTTTTAATACCCACCTGCGTCCCGATGCTTTCCCGATGGATACCGTCATCTTTACCGGATTGGTTCCATTCGAAGATTTCAAGCACGATCGTCCTCGTGAATACGAAGAACTCAAGGCAAGCGGCCGCCTGAAAAAGGTTATGGTTAAGAAGGAAACTAAAAGCTGGTATTACAATATTATCCGCGGATTTGGATTTTTCTTCCTGACCTTTGGATTGATACTGGTTTGCTTTATCATCTACTCGATGCTCTTCGGATACAAATAGACAAATAAGGCCGTTTTTAAACTGTCAGAAAACAAAAAGCCCCGCTGTTCATCTGAGCAGCAGGGCTTTTTTTAAAAACTAATGAAAGGAGAACTACTGAACTTTAGCCGGATTCGGGTGAGCGATTTTCGCAGCGTATGTTTTGAAATCAAACCCTTTGAAATTTTTGCTTTCAGCATTATGACACTTCTTGCAAACTTTTTCATCCGGCATAATTAAACCTGCAGCAATTGCTTTTGCTTTGTCTTTCATGATGGGCAGCGACTTGTAACCACTACCTGCACCGTGACATGATTCGCATGATACACCTTCAGCAACCGTAACGGTTTGTGTATCGCTTAAAGTCAGACCGAAAGCAGTTGAGTGGCATTTCAGGCACTTTGGATCTTTAGCTTCATCACCTTTAAGGGCAGACATTGCTTTTGCATGTGGGCCGGCAGCCCATTTGTTGTACTGTTCGCCTGTTGGCGGCTTGTTGTGGCACATTTTGCATTTTGCTGCACCAATGTACTCTTTTGTCTGTGCCTGAGCCGGAACAACGGCTACCAGCAGACCGCAAACGAGTACCATCGAAAAGAATCTCGTTAACATAGATACCTCCAATTAAGTTAATAGTTTGTTGTTGACTGTAATTTAGCGCGAATATATAAAAATATACGTATACAGATAACTGCTCCTGAATATTTACCTTTAGACCTGTCAGCTTTATAAAGCTGTCAGGTCTAAATTAAGGCACCGTGAATCTGAAACAATTTCTGTACCAAAAGTTTATCGAAGGA